>DAIQBE010000095.1:0-8942 GCA_036781325.1 Leadbetterella sp.
ATACATATATTAACTTCAACTTGTTTACTATAGTTCATTTTGTGAAAAAAAATTTTTGTGAAAATCTAAAAAGAAACTTAAAAAAGAAAATTATTTAAGTCTTACCCATTTAAATGTTACAGGATTGAAACAAACATAATCCATAAAATGAAGACCACATAAATAAACACAACTAAGTCTTTTGTAAAAAAAAACATTGACTTTAATCCTACGCACTTTACCTTATTCTACTTCAAAAAACTCAGATACTTTGTTTTTATTAATTAAGAGCTCTATTTCATATCTTCCTTTTTTAAGCTTGGTGGTAGGAATAAGCTTGGTTTGTGTACCCAAATTCTCCTGATACTCATCTATTAATAACACGATTACACTTCCTTTGCTATCTTTTAATTGAAGTTTCACATCTCCAGCTTCATTCAGTCGAAATACTATTTTCTTAATGTTAAGTGCTTCTTCTAAATCAGAAACTAATTTTTCATTTTCCAACTTATTGCTCTCAGATGCTAAGGCATTTGCAGTATATTGAGCTTGGATACAATCCTCTATTTTAGCCGAAAAGATTGCATCATTCTTTACTTCAAATCCTGGTAATAACACAATACTGTTGCCTGCAGTAAAACTTATATTTTGTGTATTGGGTACAGTAGATAAAGCTTCAATCCGCTTTTTAGCCATAAAAGCCCCATTGGCTAAATTTCCTGCTGATATTAACAGCGTATCTGATCCACAGTTAATATCAATACCTCTGCAATTACAATTTGCGTCGAATTTATCATATTGGGTAAGAGGATCTCCGTCGTTGCAAGGGGTATCTTTTGGATTACACATTTGCGCATCAAAAGTGATTTTACTAAAGCCAGAGCAGCCTGCATCTCCATGGTTATTTAAAGCAGAAATAAGTATAAACTTGGCTTTAATTTCATTAAAATTGGGCCCAATAAACCCTGCATAATCCGCTGTTCCTGAAGCCTGTGGCCAATTGTAAACTCCACCAAGCGGAGTCCAGGTTGTTCCGTCTAAAGAATAATCCACCACTACTTGATTAAAACCTTTGTTGGTTTCGTTTGTGATATTATAATTCCAAACTCTTGAATTTTTAAATTTATAGATATCTTCAAAATTGTATTTAATCCAATGGCTGGCATTACTTCTTGCGGGATTTGGATTTGCCGATGAGCTACAAGACACCCATGAAGCTTCAGAAATCGGATTCAAATTATCGGTTGCTTTACAATCGTCAAACATCTTATAGGCAGCTCCTAAATCGTTACAATCTGGCCCTGAACAAGGCGTTCCAGCACATTCACAAAAAGCATCAATTTTGTCGTTATTTGTAAAAGGATTACCGTCGTCGCAAGGGGTATTTTGTGCTATACAAGAAATTTCACAGTTATAGTCAAAAAGATAAAAATTAGGTATCTTCTTCCAAGTTTTTGGAGTGTGAAATGGCGTCTTCCAAAACAAATGAAAATGATCTCGCCATGTGTTTTCTTTATGCCTAAACTCATAATAATAGTATTTCCCTTTTTCTAATAAAATAGGGCCTGAATTTTGAAAAGAAGACTGATTGTGCTCGTACTCTCCAATTCCACTAATCACTATCATTTGGTGATTTTGCTTATACTCTATAGAATCATTTTTACTTAAATAGAAAAACGTTTGATTATCACCGGTCAAATTAAATTCATAAATACCAGAAACTGGCACTGTTAAATACCCCTGAACTAAAGTACCGTATAAGTCCTTAGTTGATTGAGACAATGGGCCAAATAACCCTTTTAAGCTTTCTTTTCTATCAGGAACTAATGGAAATTTCGGAGCGTTTAACAAATCATTCTCCACGTAAGAACCCGTAATGTTATCGTAATAATAAGCTTCTGAAACCCCTCTTGTTCCTACACAAGCATTTGTGGTTGGAGCAGTTCCTACGCAATTACAAAACCCATCTTGCATATCATTGGTGGTTAAACTGTTGCCATCATTGCAAATAGTACCTCTTGGTGGACAAGTGCTTTCACAGCTATATTCCCATAAATTATTAAAATCTATTATAGACCAAGTTGACACTGATTGCTTTCTCCAATAAAGCGACATAAAATCTCCACCACCACCTTCAAAATTTAATACTTCAAAATAATAATATTGACCAGCAAGCAATTGAATTGGGATTGAGGTTTGTTCCGGAAAGTTATTATGTGAAGTAGGGGCAGTATATTGTGGAGAAGTAGCCCTTTTTATTTTCAGGTTTGGGTTTTCATTTGGACTTAAATAAAAAAAGACTCTGTCGTCACCAGTAACATTAAATAAATAAGTATCTGTTTGGTTTACCTTAATAAATCCCTTCATTATACTGCCAAAATTGTCCGTATAGTTTACGGGACTATTTGTAGAAGCCAAAGTCTCAACCCCATCGGGTTTAGTTGGGAAATATTCATTGGCCCTTAGAGCATTGGTGTCTGGCATAGTAGTGAAACCCTCCGACCAGTAAGACCATTTAATTTGGCCTGCAGTACCAATACAATTTTGAGCATTTGCAATGAAAGGCAAACAAAAAATCAGTAACAAATATATTTTTCTTTTCATGGCATTAATACGTCAAACAGTTATAAGGATGATTTACATTTGAAATACTACCTGAAGGAATATTCATAAAACCAATAGGATAATTATTAGCGGAATAAGAATAAAAATTACTCAAATTAGGTAAAACATAACACAAATCTGAGGGGCTAACACCGTACCATAGTGCCAATTCAGCATACATTTCGTCAGTAGAAACGGTTGGGATAAAATTGCCTCTATTTGAAACATTCGTAACATTATTATTTGAGGCATCCATTTTGGGATACGCCCCAAAAATCTTCCCTGTGTTCCCAGGACCATTAGCTAAAGCCCCCCCCATTATGATATTATTGCCCCCCCAAGCGTGATCTGAGCCATTTCCATTGGAGGTAAGCGTACGAGCAAAATCTGAAATTGTGAATGTTGTTACTTTATCGGCTATACCCAAATCTACCGTGCTGTCATAAAAAGCTTTCATCGCTTGGCTAACAATGGGTAACCTACTATTTAGACCGGATATTAAACCATCGTGCATATCCCAGCCCCCATAGGTTACAAAAAATATTTGACGTTTGGCTCCTAATTGTCCCCTTACAGACATCACTTTATGAATAGCCTGTAAATCTTGAGCTAACGAAGACGTAGGAAAAGGAGAAGTAATACTCGGGACCCTTTTTAAAGCTTCTTTAAAAGTATCAAAAGCACCCATTGATTTTTTAGTAGTGGTAGAAAAAGTCTTTTGAAGCAAATTGGCATACGTTTGAGAAACTAAACTATCAATGGCTGTGGTTCTTAAGTCATTCAAAAGTCCACTATTACTGTACCCAGACGGAAATGACTGTAAACCAACGTTGTTTGGATCAACATTTCTACTTATCGAATATTCAGAAATATCTTTGCCTCTTTGAAAAATATTTTTTCCAGCCAAAGAAATATTCATGGATATTTCGGTATTTGTATTGTTAGCATTTAACAAATCTGCTATTCTTCCACCTACTCCCAATGCCTCTCTGCTTTGAGGCACCGAAGTTTGCCATTGCATAATTTGATCAGAATGGGAATATATTCCACCAGGCAATTTTTTCTGGCGAGAATTAAACTCCGTTTTATTTGCTATGGGCTCCACTAAAGTTCCTATATTTGCCATAAGTGACGCTTTCCCTGTATTAAACAAATCTCTTATGCCCACCATCTCTGGATGTACTCCAAAAGAAGCATAAGGCGAGACTTTCCCTCTAAAACTATGATTATGAAGGTTATTTAACTGTAAAATAGGTTTTGACGCTGTTGGCACTATTTTCAAATCTGTTCTAAGTGTATTGTATTCAGAAAAACCATTATCTCCATTTGATCCATTTCCAGTAGGAATAAGCATATTAAAAGAATCTATTCCTCCTGCCAGCAAAATACAAACAAGTGCCTTATAATCTTCCCCAGATTGGTTTTGATTGGTATTTACTAAACCGTTTAATGCTCCTAAGCTGGTAAGCGAACTTAGCAATGTGGTGGTTCCCATGGCTCCACAAGACACATTTTTTATAAAATTTCTTCTATTCATTCTTTTAGCGGTTTATTAAGTAATCTGGCGAAATCATTAAAAGGAAAATTCCCATTCTAAGTCTCCTATCGGCTAGAGTAGCATCGGGAATCCCGGCAACATTAAAAGTTAATGGCATGTTCTTCAAAACATTTTCAATAATTGACATGCTAGCTTTCGAAATTTTACCCTGGGCTAGAATTAGATTGTACTTATCCAAAAATTCAGGTAATCTATTATTTGGAGATAGGTAATAATCTAAACTAATGTCAAATCTCGGATCCTGATCCGGTTTGTAGGTTTCACCAGAAAACAAATTCCAAAATTCTACTGGGTCGTTATTAATCAACCAATTATGAAGTGCGTTCATGTAATTAGCAACAGAAAGCGAATTAAGCATTTGAAATTCAGGCCCCACTTTCCTTTCGGCAGCCAGGGGGCCATCTGGAACGTAATTAGGCGAATAAAAATTAAATACAGAAGGAGATATCATGGGCTTCTGTTCTAGCCTGTCGTAAATATTATTCATCACATTGCGGTAAACTCCATTAGAATTTCTAAGATTTAAGCCTTTCACTAAATTCATGTAGCGTAAAAAAGGCTCCCTTAAATGTCCATAGCTTGTATTTTCTTTATCTGCACAGCAATCTCTGGCTTCGGGATCAAGCAATATTGCTCTGATTACAGCTTTCAAATCACCTCTTACTCCCGAACCGTTATTTACAAAAACTTCTGCAATTCTTTGTATAAAAGCCCTGGACGGATTAGAAGTTACTAAATGCTGAATAAGTCTTCTTGAAATAAAAGGGGGAACATTCGGATGATTGTCTAAAATATTTAAAGCATCTCTAATATCTAACTGGCCATCTTGATAAGCTCGAGCAGGAATCGTTTGTCCTAAAAAAGTCTTTGGCCCAAGTTCATGGCCATCGAGTATTATTGGATTAGCTACCCAAGGTCTTAAATATTTGTCACTGGAATCTTTAGGATAAAATTTTAATCTATAAGTATAACTCCATTTATCTTTAACCCCCTCTCCTAAATACCTTCTATCTCCCCAACCCAGCCCTGTGAAAACTTTTGCTAGATTGGAAATATCTTCATTATCATAGGTAGGAATAGATTTATTATTCGCATCTTTTTTCTCGCTCCCGTCCATATTTAGTTCATACAAACCTATGGAAAACAACTGCATGATTTCACGAGCATAGTTTTCGTCTGGAAAAACATTTTTGGTCAAATTGGTGGCCTTGTTATTGATATAGGTAAGATACACCGCCATGGTAGGGTGATAAGTTATACTATCCAAAAGGGCTCGATAGGTAGAAAAAGCATTTCTATTTAATACATCATAATAGCTGGCAATCGCATAAGGATTGTCGTCAAAGGCTGAAATTCTGGATGTTACAAATATTTGGCTTAGCGCCAAGCTAGTACGCCATCGTAATTGATCGGCAGAAACCATCGTGCCTTGAAACCAAGCCGCATCAAAAGCCCAATCGTCAATAAAAACATTTGCCAATGTAAAACCACCCGCAGGATTTCTAGCCAAAGAAGAGTCAACTGCATATTGATGCATATTCTGAACATAATTCCTAAGATTAAACGTATAAGGCAAATTGAGCTGAGTATCTAACCAAGTTTCTATCCCTTGATTCTGAATTGCAACAATATCTGTGATTTTAGGACCTAATGTGGCCTGAGACAAAAATCTAGAGGAAGACTTTGCATTAGGCAAATAACCAGTGCTTAACAAAGTTTTAATTCCGGAAGTGGAATTAGAGGAGGCATTTACACTAACCCCTTTTATATTTCCTTTGCCAAAAGTTTGAATTTCTTGTGCTATTACGCATTGTGAAAAAAATGACAATGTCAAAAATAGATGTTTAATTTTCATTTAATGGAAAATAAAGAATTAGGCTAAAAATTACTATAAAAAATTTATGCAAATAATCGGCCAAAATGAGCCAATCATCATATTACATCTTTAAAATATTCAAAACCAAAACGTTAAATAATAAAATTTGTTTGAAAATTTGAAATCAAAAAAATGCATCTTCAAAATGTATTAATTCAAACTTTGGGTGTTCAATGATAGAAATAAAATCAAATCTTGCTTCACCAGCCCAAGGAAATAAATCCAAATATGCTTCTGCACCCCTTTTTATAGCATTTATTTTACTTTTCGACATACTACCTTCAGGAAAACCATATTCTGCTGTGGCTTTGAGTCGAACTTCTAAAAAAACTAGCATCTCTCCTTTAGAACAAATAATATCAATTTCTGAATTACGTGAATTAAAATTCCTGGTTTTTATTTGGAACCCTTTACTTATTAGGTATTTTATTGCGTATTCTTCTCCTTCTTTTCCTTTTGTGGATTTATCACTCATAATTTATTTGTAATTTTGAATTTCAAAAAATGTTCTTAAGAAATTGAAAATTTATTTAAAAATAAGTCTTTAATGCAAAACAAAAAAGTAAAATATATAAATTTAGGTCAAATTGAATACCAAGAGGCCTGGGATTTGCAAGAAGTTTATTTTAATAAAATTGTAGAAATAAAAATCAATAATAGAAAAGAAAATGCAGAAACCGAAACTCCAAACTTTTTACTTTTTTGCCAGCACCCTCATGTCTATACACTCGGAAAAAGTGGGAAAATAGATAATCTCTTATTAAATGAAAGGCAACTAATAGAAAAAAAAGCTTCGTTTTTCAAAATAAATAGAGGAGGAGATATAACCTACCATGGGCCTGGGCAACTTGTGGTTTATCCGATACTTGACTTGGATAATTTTTTCACTGACATTCACAAATATATGAGGCTTTTAGAAGAAGCTGTGATACTTACCTGCCAAGACTATGGAATAAAAGCCGAAAGAATTCCGAATCTGACCGGTGTTTGGATTGACCCGGAAAATCCCAAAAAGATTTGTGCAATGGGAGTAAAATCCAGCCGTTGGGTAACTATGCACGGTTTGGCATTTAATGTAAACACTGACCTCAACTATTTTAACAATATTATTCCTTGTGGCATTGACGACAAAGCGGTGTGCTCTTTACAATCAGAACTAGGTCATGAAATAGAAATGAAAGAAGTAGAAAACAAGTTAAAATTGCATTTTGCTAATTTGTTCGAAATGAAATTGATCTAAAATGATTATAAAAACACATATCATCTCACTTAAAAGCAAATATCCCTTCCGTATTGCACATGGTGTTCGAGAGGCCACAGATACTTTTATTGTAGAACTAAAAGATGGAGATTTTACGGGTTATGGTGAAGCCACCCCTGTGCCGTATTACGGTATTACTCCCGAAGTCATGGAAAAAATGGTTTTTGAAAACCAAAAAATAATTGAAAATACGAAATGGGAAAACCCATCTGAATATTGGGAATTATTAAACAACAAATTAGGTAAAAATCATTTTGTCCAGTGTGCAATAGACCTAGCAATTCATGATTTATGGGGCCAAAAAAACCAGAAACCTGTGTATAAAATGTTAGGTCTAAATATTGAAAATGTGCCTTTTTCAGACTATACGATAGGTATCGATGAGATTTCGACCATGATAACCAAAATGAAAGAGTTTGACTTTCCTATTTATAAAATAAAGTTGGGCACCAAAGAAGATATTGAAATTGTAAAAGCATTAAGAAAAGAAACTTCAGCAGTATTTAGAGTAGATGCTAACTGCGGTTGGAGTGTAGAAGAAACCATCAATAATTCTTTAGAATTAGCAAAATTAGGTGTTGAATTTATAGAACAACCCTTAACTTCCGATAATTTTGAAGGTATGAAAGAAGTAATGAAACACTGTAAGTTACCGATAATTGCAGACGAAAGTTGTATTACGGAGCTTGACGTGGAAAAATGCATAGGCCATTTTAATGGCATAAACATAAAATTAGCAAAATGTGGCGGTATTACCCCTGCTTTAAGAATGATAAAAAATGCAAGAGAAAACCAACTTAAAGTGATGATGGGTTGCATGACCGAAAGCAGCATTGGAATTTCGGCTATCGCTCAGCTACTTCCATTGCTTGATTATGTAGATATGGATGGAGCCATGCTTATTTCAAATGACCCAGCGGATGGCGTAAGAATTGAAAATGGAAAAGTTATCTATCCCAAAAGAAATGGAATTGGAGCATTTTTAAAATAAATTACAACCATACCTTTAGATTTTGAGTCTCTCTAATACAACAAATATTTACTATGCTAAAATATATTTTAATTGCCTCACTTTTTCAAATTATGAGCATCCAATCCTGTTCAAATGTAGAAGTAGCAACTAATTTGGATAATGGAATTCTAGGAAATTGGGTATTAAAAAGTAAGTTTTTAGGGGATGCAATAGATACTCCTTGCGGCTATGCAGTTAAGAATTCCAAAGAAATTACAATTGAAATAAAAAAAGAGAAAAATAATTCATACGCTTTAAGTGGCCAATCTGTTCTGAATACTTATTTTGGCTCTTTTAGAATAGAATCCACAGACGATAAATTAGGCATACATTTTATTAAAATTGGCCCTATCTCAAGTACTTTAATGGCGGGGCCAGAAGAATTAATGCAATGTGAAAAGGGCTATTTGGACATGTTAAATTCTGTAAAAGAATTAAAAATCGACAAGGACAGACTTCTATTAGGTACCTTCAAAAAAGACAATATTCCTTCTAGAGATGGCGGGACTTATTTTATTTTCGAAAGAAAGTGAATTTACTTTCTTCTAGTGTTAATATTTTAAGAAGCTAGATTTCTAATATCATATTCCTAACACATTATCTAATGTAAACCATATTTATTCGGGATACGCTGAGATTATTGTTTCACTTA
>DAIQBE010000096.1:0-8913 GCA_036781325.1 Leadbetterella sp.
TCTTTTATTTTTCCAATTATAAGTCTTTCTTGCCCTGACGTAAGTCTATTAATTATAGTTTCTTGACTTTGCTTTTCATTGCTTGGAAATGAGTATTCATAGATTTCTAAGGCCGCTTTAAATTCGGTCTTTGTAGGATCAATAATTAAATGAAATGTTACGTTCTTCAAAATTTTTATAAGTTAATTCAAAAATTGAAACTAAAATTGAATCAAAGAAAGTGTTGTCAATAATACTTTTGTTAATTAAAAAAACCAGTAAAATCTATTTCTTTTTTTACTGGTTTTTTAAAATGTGTTTATGTCAATCTAATTTCCTTCTGAAATTGGGTCATAATCTTTAAATGTTTTCAATGGTGTCGCCTCTACTTTTTTTCTAAATTCTGCCCATTTATTAATAAAAAAGGTATTGACTTTTGCAATACTTTCTTTGGTTAGTGTTTCTAACTGCTCTACTAATATTAAATCAGCACTTGTAGGGTTCACTTGCTTTGACGAAATATGGCTCATTGCTTCAGAAAGCTTGCTTTGGGGAGTCAATTGGTATGGCCTTCCATAGCCCTGTTTCTCCATTTTTTTCCCTGTAATTAATTCGCGAGTTGCCTTTATTGAATCTTGAATTGTTCTACTTTCCTTCGCTAAAGCAAGTACTTCTTTGCCGTCTTTATCTTTGGTTTGAGCCTGTATTAATTTAGCAATTTCTTCTGCTTCTGCTAACCGATCAGTGGCTTCTGTAAGCTTATTAATTGACTTCTCAATTCTTGAAAGCAATGATTTTTGAGCCATAGAAACTTCTATAGACGTTTTTACTCTTGGGTCTGATTTCACTTCTAAATAAGTTGAATCTTTAGCCTCTCCGGCAGCGAAAACAATTTTATATTTCCCTGGTAACACACTTTGTCCGTTGGTGTCCTCTGCATCTTTTTTAGGTTTTGGAGTGCCCGGATATCTAAGTCCTTTTTCGGTCAAATTCCATTGCAAAACCTGATATCCTGTTGAATCAGGCTTATGTTGTAAGGTGCGTATTAATTTTCCATCGGAAGAGTAAATTTTGACAAAAACAGTATCCCTTTTTATTGCTATTTTCTTTGCAGAGTCTATTTTAACTACTGTTGGAGAAGCAGAAATGATTTCTGGTTTCAGCTCTGGTTTAGCTTTTCCTTTCTTTTTTTCAAAAACCTGGTTTATTACTGAAACAGGTTTTACAGACACTGTATCCTTTTTTGGTGTAATATAAAAATAGGATAAACTAACCCCTTTCTTTTTATTCTCTCCTGAAAAATTTGCATCTGCACCAAAACCTGCACCAGCGGGATCTCTATAATTAGCCAAATATGCGGTTGAAGGTTGAAAAGCTGAAATCTTTTGGTCTACTATTTTATTATTAGTTTTTGCCATTTGTCTTAAAGGTCTAATGTTATCTAAGACATAAATTGATCTTCCAAATGTAGCTATCACCAAGTCGGCTTCTCTTTCTTGAATAGCTAAATCCATTGTTGAAACTGAAGGAAAACCATTCTTCCACTGAGTAAAACTTGAACCATTGTCTATACTCACAAAAAGACCTTGCTCCGTGCCAACAAAAATCAAATTGGGTTCTTCTGTATCTTGTTGAACTGTTAAAGCATATCCTGTTACTTTTTTGTCGTCTACCATTCGACTCCAAGTTTGTCCATAATCATTTGTTCTAAAAATGTAAGCCGCCATATCCCCTTGGCGGTAATTATTGGCTACTACAAAAGCTTCAGCAGCATTAAAACTTGATGCTCTTATTTGAGGAATCCAAGATTCTTTTGGTAAGCCAGTAATATTGGCGGTACAGTTTGTCCATGTTTTGCCTCCATCCTTACTTACATGAACGTTTCCATCGTCAGTACCGACCCATAATACGCCTTCTTGTTTTGGCGAAGGTGCAATGCATAGTATAGTATTGTGATTTTCAGCTGAAGTAATATCCAAAGTGAGTCCTCCAGTTTCGTCTGAAGCCTTTTGTTGAGATTTGTTGTTTGTAGTTAAATCAGCAGAAATTACCTCCCAATTATTCCCTTTATCTGTAGATTTATGCACGAATTGAGACCCATAATAAATTGTTTTCTTGTCGATTGGGTTTATAGCAAATGCTGCATTCCAATTAAATCTTAATCGAGTTTTTACATCTGGAACTGTAGGCTTAATAAATACATCTGCACCGGTTTGTGAATCATAGCGCACCAAATTCCCCCCTTGAGACATTCCATAACCAAAACGAGGATTCTCTGGGTCAGGGGTAACGTCAAATCCATCTCCGCCCACTGTCATTTGCCAATGCCAACTTTTTATGTCTCCATTTTGCCAAGTATACCCAGGGCCTAGCCATGAGCCATTATCTTGCAAACCACCATAGACATTATAAGGAATCTCATTGTCAACATTGACATGATAAAACTGACCTAAAGGAAGGGTTTCCGCATACGTCCATTTTCTTCCTCGATCTCTAGAAATCGCAACTCCTCCATCATTTCCATTAATAATGAATGAAGGATCTTCAGGGTGAATCCAAAAGGCATGGTGGTCGGGATGAACTCCTTCATAAGGTACAATTATTTTAAAACTTTTGCCCCCATCCTCACTCATAGAGATCTTCTGAAAGATACCATAGACTCTGTTCTCATTTTTAGTATCTACTGCCAAATCCCAAAAATAGAAAGGGCGGTTTCCTTTAATGGTCTCGGCATCTTCATCATTAATTTTTTCCCATTTAATACCTCCATTGTCAGATCGATAAAGTGCATTTTTACTAGATTCTATTAAGGCATAAACTCTATTTGGGTCAGATTTAGCAATTGCTAAACCCATACGACCCAAATCACCCTCTGGAATACCATTAATTTTATTTGTTAATTTTGTCCAATTTTTACCTCCGTCTATTGTTGTATAAAATCCTGAGCCTTTTCCCCCAGATTTAAAATCATACGAGGTACGGCGATGTTCCCACATATTTACAAATAATTTGTTTGGATTACTTGGATCCATTACCATATCACCCACACCCGAACTCTCGTTGGTAAACAAAATTTTGTCCCAGGTTTGCCCACCGTCAACGGTTTTAAAAACGCCTCTTTCTGGATGATTTGCGAATGGATTTCCGATTGCACCAACATAAACAACATTTGGATTACTTGGGTCAATAATTACTCTATGGATGTTTTTCGTTTTTTCTAAACCCATACATTTCCAAGTTATTCCTCCATCTAAAGACTTATAAATACCCGCTCCTAGATTTACTGAATTTCGTGGGTTTCCCTCACCAGTACCTACCCACACCACAGAGGGATTAGATTGCTGAATTGCAATCGCTCCAATATTAATTATTGGGTTTTCATCAAAAATTGAGGACCAAGTTGTACCGCCATTTTCAGTTTTCCAAACTCCGCCTGATGCGGCTCCTGCGTAAATAATATCCGGATTTGCAACAACGGCATCAATAGCTGTTATTCGACCTGACATGGCTGCAGGCCCAATAGCACGAGCTTTCATGTTTTTTAAGAGATCGGTTCTTAGAGCTTGGCCGGAAGATTCAAAACAGCAAAATACAAGACTTGAAAGGGCCCATTTAAGGAAGGTTTTTTTCATTTAAAGATTCGGTTTGTGATAAAACCCGAATTTCGACATTTATTAAAGAATTTTCAAATTAAAGCTAGTTTTGTTTTCTTTAAATGTTTCTACCTAAATCTGGAGGCAAATCCAAATCACAAAATTACAAATCATAAACCTTCTACCATTTCTAAAGTCAAACCATAAATTTAGAATTTTATTAAATAGTAATGAGAAGGTCAACAATATTTTTAAGTACTCTTTTTATTTTTAGTACTGTAAGCTCTTTCACAAACAAACGATCAAACTCTTTCCCTTATAAAGCCGCCAATCTAAATGAAAGGCAAGCTGCAGAGCATCTTTTAAACCGATTTACATTTGGTGTTAGAAATGAGGATATTGATGAAGCGCTAAAAATGGGATTAGAAAAATGGTTCGAAAATCAATTAAAAGGACAACTTCCTGATGAAAATTTAGAATTTAGATTGAAATCTTATGATGCCTTAAAATTAAGTAATAGTGAAATCGTGGAAAAATATCCTTTAGGTTTTCAACTCAGACAAAGGGCAATTAAAGAAGGATTAATAGACAAAAATGAAATTAGCAATGACAACGAAAAATTAAAAAAAGTGTATAAAGAGTATTTCGAAAAAGAGGGTATCCAAACCTCCAAAGAACTCGAAAGACAAACGGTAAATCAAAAGATATTAAGGGCTATTTACAGCAAAAACCAATTAAATGAAGTATTAACTGATTTCTGGTTTAACCATTTTAATGTTTTTATGGGTAAAAATACTTCGACTCAGTTTGTATTAAGCTATGAACGCGATGCAATTCGCCCAAACGTTACTAACAAATTTGAAGACATTTTGATTGCCACGGCTAAATCACCGGCAATGCTCACTTATTTAGACAACTTCTTAAGCACGAAAGAGGAAGAAGAAAACACCAAATTTAAAAATAAGAGAAAAGAGAAAGGCTTAAACGAAAATTACGCCCGTGAAATAATGGAACTCCATACTTTGGGAGTAGATGGTGGCTATACACAAAGCGATGTTTTGGCTGCAGCAAAAATTCTAACAGGATGGACAGTTTTTCCAATGAGACAAAAAGGTGCAAGTAATCAAATTGCCAATCTAATTGACAAAATAGGAGAAGATAAGCTAGCGAGTCGAGGATTTGTGCATGAAGGCGATTTTTTATTTTCAGCAAATAGACATGAATCTGGACCAAAGATTGTTTTAGGAAAAACTTATAACCAAGGAGGTATAGCTGAAGGAATGGCTTTATTAAAAGATTTAGCCAATCACAAAGCTACTGCCCAGTTTATTTCAAAAAAATTAGCGACACGATTTGTAAATGATAATCCAGATAATAAAATAGTGAATGCTATGGCTAGCACTTTTTTAAAAACCAAAGGAGATATCAAAAAAGTATTGTGGACCATGGTTAAAACAAAAGAATTTTGGGAAGCTGAGGCGATTCATCAAAAAACAAAATCTCCTTTTGAATATGCAATTAGTGCTATTAGAAGTATGAATGCAGAAGTACTATACCCGTTTGCATTAGCCAACTGGATAAGTAAAATGGGACAAAAAATATATTATTATTCAGCTCCTACTGGTTTTCCTGACCAAGGGAAATATTGGATAAATACTGGATCTTTGTTAAACAGAATGAATTTTGGTCTCGAGCTTGCCAACGGTAAAATAGCTGGAATCAAATTTAATTTTACAGACCTTTTAAACCACAAAGAACCAGAATCTGCGGAAGACGCAATAGAAAAATATGCATTCATATTTTTGCCAGAAAGAGATTTGCAAAAAACAATTAATCGTCTGATTCCGCTTGTAAATGACGCTAATATTAACGAAAAAATAAAAGAGGCGACTAAGACTAGCCCTAACCAAGAGATGAAAAATGAGGAAATTGAAAAACTTGAAGATAGAAAAGACAAACCCGGTGAACATAACAAAATGCTTGCTCAAGCTATAGGAATAATAATAGGATCACCTGAATTTCAACGCAAATAAAATGAATACTAGAAGAACATTTTTAAAGAACGGTGGTTTGGCATTATTTGGAATGGGCATAGGAGGAATTCCTAACTTTGTAAAAGCGGCGGTGGCTGAACAAAAGTCTTTAAATAAGAAAAAAGTTCTAGTTTGTATTTTTCAAAGAGGGGCCATGGATGGGTTAATGGCTGTTAGCCCATTTAATGATCTATTTCTTAAAAAAGCTAGACCAAATCTTTTTTTACAGCCCTCCAATACTAAATCATTTTTAGATTTAGATGGGAGATTTGGCCTACACCCTAGTTTTAAAAATTTTGAAAGCTTGTTCAAAACAAAACAACTGACAATTGTGCACGGAATGGGCTCCCCAAATAAAACGCGTAGTCATTTTGATGCGCAAGATTATATGGAAAGCGGAACTCCCTTTAAAAAAGGCACAGATAGTGGTTGGCTAAATAGAATTTTAGAACAAAAAAAAGTAAATGCTAGTGTTTTTCAGGGAGTGAGTTTAACAAACAGTCTTCCAAGGTCTTTTTATGGAGAAAGGCCGTGTTTGGCTATTCGTAATTTAAGCGATTTTAAGATTAACAAAAATTCAGTAAAAACTACCATTTCTGCTGCCACGAGTTTTGAGGAATTATATGATATTACTGCAAATGATCTTCAAAAACAAACTTCTAAAGAAAGTTTTGAGGCCATTCGAATAATTGAAAAACTAAACTTTAAGAATTATTCCCCCATAAATTCCGCCAAATATCCCGTATCTCCTTTAGGAAATTCACTGAAACAAATAGCCCAATTGATAAAATCAGATGTAGGTCTTGAAGTGGCTTTTGCTGAAAGTACGGGGTGGGACACTCATTTTAATCAAGGTAAGGAAGTAGGAATTTTTGCCCGAAATGCTGAAGATTTAGGTAATTCTATAAATGCCCTTTGGCAGGATATAGAGGCTTTTCAGGATGACGTAATGATAATGACTATGACCGAGTTTGGTAGAACAGTAAAGCAAAACGGCACTAATGGTACGGATCATGGACGAGCCTCCTGCAGTTTTATTTTGGGAAACAGTTTGCTTGGGGGAAAAGTTTATGAAAAAATGCCCGACTTGGCCATAGAGAACCTCGAAGATGGGAGAGATTTGCCTGTAAGTATTGATTTTCGGTCTGTATTTAATGAAGTTGCCTCCAAACATTTAAAAATAAATGATTCTGCTAAATTGTTTCCTGAATGGTCGGGTGAAAATTTAAGTTTTTTGAAGTAGGATTGGGACAGTTACATTAATTGAAGTGTGCATTTCTTTTAATCATTACTAAAATAACTGCTTAATTGTGCAACTAACCATTGTTTACTAGCGTTTTGTAAGTATAGTCAGAAGCTTAGCTTTTTTAATATGAAAACTTTAAATTTATCATTTTGCCTTTTCCTTTGGGCAAGTTTTTCTTTTGCTCAAAATATTACAAGGGGGCCATATTTGCAATTACGGACACAAACTAGTATACAATTTAGATATAATACGGGCTCTTCAAGAACTACCTTTGTAAAATATGGACTCACTCCCACTTCTTTAGCAAACCAAACGCTAAATACACCCAGTGGTACTTCACATATTGTAAACGTAACAGGATTAACTGCTAATACAAAATATTATTATGCTATTTATTCCGGAACACAGCTTTTAGAAGGAACAGACACAAATTATTTTATTACTACTCAAAGCCCAAACTCCGAACAAAAAATTAAAATATGGGCCACAGGGGATTGTGGAATTGGAGGATCAGACCAGGTTCAAATTAAAGACAAATTCTTGCAATTTGTTGGGCAAAATTACATAGATGCATGGCTACTTTTAGGCGATAATGCCTATGGAAGCGGAACTGATGGAGAATATCAAGCTAATTTTTTTAATCCTTATCAAAATGATAGGATTATGAAACAGACAACTATTTATCCAGTACCAGGGAATCACGATTATTTTTATAACACTGACCCAGATGCTAAATATCATCATAATATTACTTATTACGACATTTTTGCCAATATTGGGGCTGGTCAAATGGGTGGTTTACCATCAAACCATAAAGAATACTATTCTTTTGATATAGGCAATGCACATTTTATTGCTTTAGATTCTTATGGTAGAGAATCTTCTAATTTTGGTGCTTATGCATTATCTGATACCATAAATAGTCCTCAGATAGCTTGGCTTAAAAATGATTTAGCAGCAAATCAAAAAAAATGGACTATAATTTATTGGCATCATCCTCCATATTCTATGGGAACTCATAATACAGACACGGAGGAGGACTTGGTGGCAATAAGAAAAAATTTAATTCCTATTATTGAACGATACAACGTTGATCTAGTTTTAAATGGTCACTCTCATAACTATGAAAGAAGTAAAATGATGAAAGGTCATTTTGGATTGGAAGCCTCTTTTTCGCCTACTCAACACTTAGTTAGCACATCATCAGGATATTATGATGGATCAAATAATTCTTGTCCATACCACAAAAAATCAAACGGATCTGTAAAGGGTACTATTTATGCTGTAGCTGGTTCTTCTGCAGGAAACCAATATACACAATTAAGCTCTCCTCATGAAGCAATGCCTTTTTATACGGTTCAAAGAACTAGTGGAGGATTAGGAGGTAGCGTTTATATTGAAATAGAAGGAAATAGGTTAGATTTCAAAATGATTGGACAGGATGGTAATATTTTTGATAAATTTAGTATGGTGAAGGATTTGAATCAGAAAAGTCAAATTGAGTTTCCTTCTAATGCGGTACCTTTCACCCTCAAAAGCCCCTATAAAGAACCTGCCTTTTGGGAAAATAGTACAATTTCTCAAGCAAGTGTGTCAATAGTCCATCCCATAGATGGCATGGCTTTTCAAGTTCAAGACACTAAAAACTGTTTTAAAGATACCTTAGTGTTAAAATCATTAAATCCGTGTGAAAACCTACTTATTATCGACCGAATAGTAAATGCAACCTCTCAAATAAATGTTAAATCTGCAAATGGAATAAGGGGGTCATCCATATTATCTTCAAATACGAGTACCGTATTAGACGCCAAAGGATTTGTGGAATTAATGCCTGGATTTGAAACAAAGCCAAATAGTATTTTTACTGCAAAAACTGGAGGGTGTAGTAATTCGCCACCGGAATAAATGAAGCTTTCTTTTCCCTATGTTTGGAAAAACAATTCCCAAATTTTTCAATTGCAAGTCTTTATTTCCGCTTTAAATACTGAGCCTAAGTTAGATTCGAACCCTGGTTTTAAGATAATTGCATCTTTTGCAAAATTTGAAATGCTAATTGGGCTTT
>DAIQBE010000097.1:0-8910 GCA_036781325.1 Leadbetterella sp.
AGTTTTGGGCAAACCAAAGGAAAAAATTCCAAACCTAATTTTATTATCATCATGGCTGATGATTTGGGATACGGTGCTATCTCCTGCTTTGGTCATAAAGAAATTAAAACTCCGAACCTCGACGAAATGGCTAAGCAAGGGGTTAAATTTTTGGATTATCATTCAAACGGAACAGTTTGTAGTCCTACACGTGCCGCACTTATGACTGGCAGATACCAGCAACGTTCTGGAGTAAATAGCGTTTTGACTGCCGCAAAGCATCGGGACAAAGGTCTACCACTTGCTGAAAAAACTATCGCTGAAACACTGAAAGAAAATGGCTATGTAACAGGTCTATATGGTAAATGGCATTTAGGATATGATGCAAAGTTCAATCCTGTTAATCAAGGATTCGATGAATTTAAAGGCTTTTTAAGTGGGAATGTGGATTATCATTCTCATGTTGATGAAGTTGGCAATGCTGACTGGTGGCAGGGAGATTCGCTTAAGACTCAGGCAGGTTATACCACCAATTTAATTACTCAAAATGCCATAAGCTTTATCAACAGACATAAAGACCAACCATTTTTATTATATATTGCCCATGAAGCACCTCATTACCCCTATCAGGGATTGAATTCAAAAGCCAATCGAGAGGTCAATAAGGCAGGAAAAGTAAAAGGTATGCAAGAAGATATTTTGCCAATTTATAAAGAGATGATAGAATTAATGGATGCAGATATTGGTAAAACACTAAAAACCTTGAAAGACCTAAAATTAGACAGCAATACCCTTGTTATATTTTGTTCTGACAATGGAGGAGTTGGCGAAGTGAATAGTAATGGAGTTTTGAGAGGCACAAAAACCAACCTTTGGGAAGGAGGTCATCGTGTTCCTGCCATTGCTAAATGGACAGGACATATCAAACCCAATACGATCAGCAACGAAACTGTTTTATCTATGGATTTATTCCCTACTTTTTTAGAGATGGCTGGTTTGTCAAAACCAAAAGAAATTGATGGTATTAGTATAGCTAAACATTTAACTACGCAACAAGCATTGCCTGCCCGAACTGTTTTCTGGGGATATGGTGAAAATAGAACGGCCGTAAGAAAAGGGAAATGGAAATTAGTGGAATTAAGTGCTGAAAGTAAGCCAGAATTATTTGATTTAGAAAACGATATCTCAGAAAGAAACAATCTCGCTGATAAACACCCAGATATTGTAAAAGCTTTGCAAATTGAAATAATGGAATGGAAATCAGATGTTTATAAATAACAAATCTAAAAAATAAATTACAAATATGGCAGCATCCTTTAACATAAACTTCCCTGGCTCTCCCAACGATTTTGTGGTAAATGCCAACAAAGCAATCCAAACCCAAGGCGGAATCTTTTCAGGCGACCAAAAAGCGGGCACTTTTAGCATAAAAACTCCGATTGGCTCTGTAAAAGGAGGCTATCAAGTTCTTAATGCACTAGATACCGAAACTAAAGTGGCAATAACCATTACTCAAAAACCACTTTTAGTGCCCATGTCTAAAATCCAACAGGTAATTCAAGGCTACTTTTAAACTACACTTTAGAAGCCGTTCAAACTTTTCTATAGTCGGGGTGAAGGTACGGTTTCCGATAGGTTCTTGCTAAAAGTTCAGTTGCTTGTTTATCGCCAATTACAATTCGATTTATTGGATCATATTTTAATGGCCGTCCCAACTCCATGGACATATTAGCTAAAATACAACAGGCTGTAGAAATATGTCCCTCTTCAATATCAGCAATAGGTTTAGTTTTACTTTCTATAGCAGCAATAAAATCTAACATATGTAAACGAGTAGCTGGGGCAGCATTCAGTTCAATTCTATCTTCAGTAATGTCTTCTGGATATTTTTCTTTTTCATATACCACGTCTCCATGAATTTTTTCCCCCTCGCCAAAAGGAGTAAAATCGTATTTCATTGTACTGGCCCTTAAAGTTCCTTTTTCTCCATATAAGATAAACGCCCAAGGATATTCGGGATCTGCAGGTGTTCCCCATGTACGATGTTGCCAAACACAATTTAAGTTTTCATATTCAAAAATGGCGGTCTGGGTATCAGAAATATTTGATTTGCCTTCTTTTTGAACGTATATTCCACCAGTAGAACTTATTTTTGAAGGCCACCCTAATTTGAGCATCCATCGCACGGTGTCAAACATGTGTACACACATATCACCAGTAATACCATTCCCATATTCTTTAAAAGTTCTCCACCAACGAATATGCGGTAAGCCATCATATGGCCTCAGAGGCGCTGGTCCTGTCCACATTTCATAATCAAAAAAAGCTGGAACAGGTTCATTTGGTGGGTTTCCATTATTTCTCATATGAAAATAACAGCACATTTCTACATGTTTAATTTTGCCTAATAAACCAGAATCAACAAACTTTTTCTTGGCTTCTATCAAATGAGGAGTGCTTTTTCTTTGCGTACCTACTTGTACTACTTTATTATATTTTCTGGCTGCAGCCACCATAGCTTCTCCTTCCATCACATCAACACTTATAGGCTTTTGTACATAAACGTGTGCCCCAGCTTTTATTGCGTCTATCATTTGTAAAGCATGCCAATGATCTGGAGTGCCGATAAGGACTATGTCCATTTTATTTTCGGCTAACATTTTTTTATAATCGCCATACACATTAGGTCGTTTGCCTGACTTTTGCCTTTTACTAACTAAATCTGCAGCGGCATTTAATATATTTTTATCTACATCACAAAGTGCCAAAACCTCCACATTTGCCACTTGAATAAGCCTAAATAAATCGCTTTTGCCATACCATCCTGTGCCAATCAAACCCACTTTATAGGTTTTGGTTGGGTCTAAACCTTCCATTGCCATGGAGTTAAAATGACTTAGAGCCAAAGTAGCTGCAGCCCCTTTTAAAAAATTACGTCGATTAATAGCTAATTTTTTCATTTATTTAGGTTGAATTTTCAATATAGTAAATATAGATAATTTTAAAACAATTAGAAAAATAGTAAAACAATTTTTAGATAAATAATTAATCTGAAAAATATTGCGCAATAACAGCTAATTCTATTAACTAATTCTGCTCCAACTCAATTCTTTATTCTTAATCTTTGCAGTATGCATTTTAATAGGTAAATGCTCTACTAACTCGAAGGTAGGATCTGTTTCTAAAATTGTCATTGCATCGGCTCTAGCAAACTTCAAAATCTCTTCATCTTTGGCTAAATTTGCAATTTTCAAATCTATTAAGCCACTTTGCTGTGTGCCGGCCATGTCTCCAGGTCCGCGTAATTCCAAATCTACTTTAGAAATATCAAAACCATTCTCTGTGGCAACCATGGTTTCCAATCGCTTTCTCGTATCTGCAGACAATTTATAGCTGGTCATAAGTATACAAAATGACTGTTCAGCTCCTCTTCCTACTCTGCCACGCAACTGATGCAGTTGTGACAAACCAAACCGCTCTGAATTTTCAATTACCATTACACTTGCATTAGGAACGTCTACCCCTACTTCAATTACTGTGGTGGCTATCATGATCTGAGTTTGTCCTTTTTTAAACCGATCCATTTCAAAATTTTTATCCTTAGGCTTCATTTTGCCATGTAAAATACTTATGGCCTCATTAGGAAAAGCTCTGTTTATTGACTCGTAGCCGTCCATTAAATTTTTTAAGTCGAGCTTTTCTGATTCTTCTATTAAAGGATAAACCACATAAATCTGCCTTCCTTTTGCTATTTCATCTTTCATAAATTGAAAAACACTCAATCTATTTGCGTCATATCGATGGATTGTTTTTATAGGTCTTCTGCCTGGAGGCATTTCATCTATTTCTGAAATATCCAAATCTCCAAAAAGTGTCATGGCAAGCGTACGGGGAATGGGTGTGGCTGTCATAACCATTATGTGTGGGTGAATATGCTTATTTTTCTCCCAAAGTTTAGCTCTTTGAGCCACACCGAAACGGTGCTGCTCATCTATAACACAAATGCCCAGGTTATTAAATTTTACTACATCTTCTAACAGTGCGTGGGTTCCTACAATAATATGTATATCGCCATTTATTAGCCCTTCATGTATAATTTCCCTCTCTTTCTTTTTGCTAGAACCTGTCAAAACTTCTACTCGAATCCCAATGGAGTCGCCGAAACGTTTCAAATTTATGAAATGTTGCCTAGCTAAAATCTCAGTTGGAGCCATCATGCATGCTTGAGCATTTCCATCAATTGCCATAAGCATTGTAATAAAAGCTACAATAGTTTTTCCACTTCCAACATCTCCTTGAATGAGACGATTCATTTGTTTGCCTGATTTTAAGTCAGTAAATAGTTCTCGAATCACTCGTTTCTGCGCACCTGTAAGCTCAAACGGAAGATGATGGCTGTAAAAATCAGTAATTAACTTGGTTTTGTTGAAAATTTGCCCAGCGTATTCATGCTTTCTTACATAATTTAGCTTTAACAGTTTGAGCTGATTATAGAAAAGCTCTTCGTATTTTAGGCGCCTTTGGGCTTGAAAAAGTTCATTAAAATTTCTGGGGACATGCAAAAACCGCATAGCAGATTTTTTTGAAATCAATCGATATTTAGCTATCAGACTTTGCGGTAGCGTTTCGTTGAAATAAGGTTCTGAAATATCCAAAAGCTTCCTAATCCAACCATTAATAGTTTTGTTATCAATATATCTTTTTCTAAGCTTTTCTGTAAGAGAATAGACAGGTTGAAAATGACCAGCCAATAGTTTCTGGGGGTTAAGAAAATCTATTTCTGGATGAGTAATTGAATATCTACCACCAAACCAAATGGGCTTTCCATAAATAACGTATTCCACATTTAATCTTAGCGATTTCTGAAACCACGTGACTCCTTGAAACCAAATTAAATCTATAGTTCCCGTCGAGTCTTGAAAAGAAGCTACCAAGCGTTGTTTATGGCCTTCTCCCATAACCTCTAATTGTGTGATTCTTCCTATTATTTGGGCCCCTAGCAACTCTTCTGAGAGCTCATTTATTTTCAGAAACTGACTGCGGTCTTCATACCTAAATGGATAGTGCTCCAATAATTCACCAAAAGTAAAAATCCGCAACTCTTTATTTAAAAGTTCGGCTTTAGTGGAGCCTAGGCCTGGTAGCAAATCTATTTTTGTTTCAAAAAAAGAGGACATAAAACAAAATTAAGCGATTGGGACAGAAAAACTATAAACTAATCTTAATTTTGCTATGTTAACACAAAAACAATCAATCTTCTTGCTAAGAACGGCACCATCAAATGAATCAATTTTATCAAAACCATATAACTCAACTCAAAACTCAACAAAACCTTTTAGACAAAAAATATAAAAGAACTTCCACACTTCGCTTAAGTCTTTTGGTCTTTGGTTTAATTGTTATCGTAAATGCTTTTCAGTTTCATTTCCTATTAGGTTCAACGCTAATCATCTTGTTTTTAGGCGGATTTTATTATTTAGTAAAATTTCATGAAAGCATAGAAAACGAATTAGCTTTAAATGTAAACGAGCAACTGGTTTCAAAAAATGAATTATCGGTTCTAAAAAATCACTTATCGAATGAATATGAAAATGGTAAAGAATATTCGAATAGTCAACATCCGTTTAGCGACGACCTTGATTTGTTTGGTGAAGGATCCGTTTTCCAGCTTATTAATCGAGCTAAAACCAAAAATGGCAATGACCTTTTGTCTAACCAAATGATAACTATTGATCAAAATGCAGATCAACTAATAGAAAGACAAAATGCAGTAAAGGAACTGGAACAAAATACGGCGTGGCGTTTGAAATTCCAGGCTTCTCTATTCGGAGTTAACTATGCAGAAACAGCATTCTCCGAACAAATGAATACACTAAAAATGCCTCCAAAATTAATTTTTGGGAGCTTTTTGAAATGGTACGGAAAATTACTTCCACTCGTCTGGCTTCTGATAGTTGGAATTAGTGCTTATTGGTTTTTAGAATATTTAGGATATATTATTTTTGGAGTTTTTCTCATTAATTTCTATTTGGGGGCTATAAATAAAAAAACTACAGAGGCTTATCTTGAAAGTGTGGCAGTTTCTGGAAGAGCACTAAACAGTTATGCACTAGCTGCCGAACTTATTGCCAACCAAGAATTTAAAGCAAAGGCGTTAAAAGAAGCTTTACTTTTTTTCCCAAGTTCAAGCTTAAAATCAAAAAACCCAATAAAGGAATTTGCAAGTATTATTAAAAAATTAGAAACTAGAAAAAACATGCTTGCCGCAATTTTTCTAACCATTTTTAAACCATTTGAGCCTATAGAAACCATTAATTTGGGGGAATGGATAATTAAGAATCCAGATTTTTTCAAAAGAATTTTTAACACAATTGGTCAGTTTGAATACTTTGGAAGTTTGGCAACTTTGCATTTTAATCAACCCAATTGGACATTTCCGGTTTATCATCAAGATGAAAACCGACTGTTAAATTTTACTCAAGTAGGTCATCCTCTAATACGGGGGCACAAAACCGTTTGTAATGATTTTGAATTAAATGCTAATAATTTATTGAATCTTATTACAGGTTCCAATATGTCCGGAAAAAGTACGTTTCTTCGTACTTTAGGCATTAATTTGATTCTAGGAAATTTAGGTTCTCCTGTATTTGCCACTAAAATGGAATGTTATATGGGTTTGAGCCCTGTTTGTTATATGAGAATCACCGATTCGCTAAATCAAAATGCATCCACTTTTAAAGCTGAAATTGAGAGAATTAAACTAGTTTTATTGGCCTTGGATTCTAAAAAAAAGCATTTGTTTTTAATTGACGAAATGTTAAGAGGCACCAATTCAGAAGACAAAATGGTAGGATCAATTGCCTTGTTAGAAAAACTAGTCAATTGTAAAGCCCCAGCTTTGGTAGCCACACATGATTTAAGATTGACCGATATTTCAAAAAAATATCCAAGTAAAGTTAAAAACTTTTATTTTGAATATTCCTCAGAAAACGGTGACTTAAATTTTGATTATCTAATAAAAGAAGGCATTTGTACTAGTTTTAATGCCTCATTACTATTGGCTAGTATTGGTTTAGATATGAATACTGAAAATCAAAAGTCAATCTAAACTTTCTAGAAGCGTTTTTTGATTGCCCATAATTTTAGTTACAATGGCACTTTGATTCAAATGTCCATAAAGATGCGGGAACAATTCACCATTTGAAGCTTTTTCAAATTTCATTTCAGCACTTAGCAAGTCTTCATTAATGCTTAACAACACTAAATTTTCTTCATTCGCATAATACCTTTCCAAAACTCCAGCAACTTGGTCTTTTGTTGAAAAATGAATAAACCCTTCATTTTCGAATTCTGCAGGAAAATAGGTATTTGAATTTTCAAATTTTTTCCAATATTCTTTTTTTATTATATGATAAACCATTCTATTTTAGATATAAACTACAAACAAAGTACTTGTTTTTTTAACAATTTAAAAAAAAATTATTATTTTTATTATCCCTTAACAATTTAAGCCATGAAACGATTATTTACATTCTTGCTCTTATTAAATTTTTCTAGCCTCGCTCAAAATGTTGATTTAAAAAAAGGCTTAATAGCTGACTTTCCAATATTTCATGGAAAAACATTCGACATTAGCGGAAATAGCAATCACGGCATAATAGAAGGAACCCCAACTTTTGTGAGTGATAGGTTTGGGAATCCAAATGGTGCTATTAGATTTAATGGTATTTCTGATGCATTTTCTATTAAAAACTCCAGCTCTATTAATTCTTTAAATAAAACTAATGCATTTGCTATTTCTGCCTGGATATACATTGAAGATTTTGGCCCAAAAGGCCTTTTTCCAATACTATCTAAATCTGCCAATTTCTCGAAAAATGGGGCCTTTGTTGGAATTGATACATCTGGATTTGTTATTTTCAATAACCAAAGTGATTATCCGCTTTTCCAATACGGATTAGTGCCAAAATTAAAAAAATGGCATCATATTGTGATTAACTATCAGTTATCAAATGAAGGGGAATTAGGATTTGGCTTTTACTTAGATGAATCTGGACAACCGATTTCCTCTGGATTAAACGATAAGCCTTCCCTATCAGCAATTGATTTGTATGTAGGAAAAGTTAAAAAAATGAATGGAAATATACCAGAGGTCATTTGGGCCAATGCCCTCATGGATGATATTAAGATTTATAATAGAATTTTAAATACAAACGAAATAAAAGCCCTCTTCGAATTAGACGATAACACCCTTGGTCTTCAAAATTTATTCACTATTCCTACTATTGATTCTTTGATGCTAGTTAATAAAACTCGATTAGACGCCATTAATGAAATCAAAGGCAAAATGATGGAGTTACCAATGGATCGTGAACCTGTAAAAGATAATATTCTTACTAATCGAGGAATAATAGAAACAGAAAGTTCCAATTTAGAATTAGAAAAACCTGGCAAATATTATGCTCTCATAATTGGGAACAACGATTATCAAGACTCTTCATTAGTGGATCTCGATAAACCGATATCTGATGCTAAAAATTTATTTAACGTTTTAATTTCGAATTATAATTTTGAACTTCCTGAAGTAAAATTTTTAGAAAATGGCACCCACGAACAAATTACAGCGGCTTTTGATTATTTTCAAAGTACTGTAAAGCCTGAAGATAATTTCTTGATTTTTTATGCAGGGCATGGGTATTGGGATTTGAAAGCCGAAAGAGGTTTTTGGCTACCAATTGATGCCAAAGAGATAAACAAATCCAGATGGATTCCCAACAGTACTTTAATAGACTATATAAAAGCCATAGACTCAAAACATACTCTCTTAATTACAGATGCATGTTTCAGTGGAGGTATTTTTAAAACTAAAACTAGGGATGCATTTGCAAATGCTGAAAATTTTACAAAAGCCACTTTTCCAACTAAAGACAG
>DAIQBE010000098.1:0-8909 GCA_036781325.1 Leadbetterella sp.
TTTTGGATTAATAAACGTGCTCAATATGATAAATCAAAAGATGTATAAAACTGTTGTCATATCCGATGTTCATCTGGGTTCTGCAGGCTCAAAAGCGGAAGAGGCCACTGCATTTTTAAAACAAATTTCTTGCGAAAAACTTATTTTAAACGGCGATATTATTGATGGGTGGCAGTTAAAAAAATACGGCACGTGGAAGAAAAAGCATACTAGTTTTTTAAGAACCGTATTAAGAATGATGGAAAAGGATGATACAAAAGTGATTTATATCAGAGGTAACCATGACGATTTTTTAGATCAAGTATTACCATTTGTAGCGGGGAAGAACTTTCAGATTAGAAGAGATTATATTCTTAAATCAGGTGCTAAAAAGTATTTTGTAACGCATGGCGATGTCTTTGACACCGTCACATCTCACATGAAGTGGCTCGCTTATTTGGGTGACATAGGGTACACTTTTTTACTTTGGTTAAATAAGTTTTATAACAACTATCGCACTTTTAGAGGCCTCCCTTATTTCTCCCTATCACAGTCTATAAAACAAAAAGTAAAGATGGCGGTAAACTTTATTTCTGATTTTGAGGAGAAGCTGTCTGAATTAGCAAAGTCTAGAGGTTGCGATGGAATTATATGCGGGCACATTCACAAGCCAGATATCAAAGTTTATGATGGCATTACGTATATGAATTCGGGGGATTGGGTAGAGTCGCTCTCTGCATTGGTTGAAGATTTTAATAACGATTGGAGCTTAGAATTTTTTCATTTAGTTCAAAAAGTTACTATTCCTTTAACTATTGAAATCAAAGAAAATACGGTGCAAAGCGATTGGTCTAAAGCAGTTTAAATAAAATAGATATGAAATTTGTATTTATCGTTCAGGGAGAAGGCCGAGGCCATCAAACACAGGCGCTAGCATTAAGCGAAATGCTGACTTCTAATGGTCATGAAATTAGTTTGGCATTGGTTGGAACTAATAATCCTTTAAGAATCCCAAGTTTATTGGCTGAAAAGGCTAGTTTTAAAATTGAGACTTTTCAAAGCCCTTCCTTAATTTATAATTCTAAAACCCAAGCTTTAAGCTTACATAAAACGATAAGGAGTGCGGTTCCGAATACAAGAAAATACATTAAAAGCATTCTTCAAATTAAAAGGGCTATGGAGATTTGCCAACCCGATGTAATTATTAATTTTTATGATTTTTTAGGAGGGCTTTATTCCGCTTTTTTCACGAATAAAGCCAAGGTTGTATGTATTGGACACCAATATTTGCTTTTGAACAGACATTTTAATCATCCCAAAGGGCATTGGTTGGATAGACAAATTGTAAACTTTAATACCAAAATTACTGCATTAGGTTCAGATAAGATATTGGCTTTGTCTTTCAGTGAATTTGAAAACGATAGAGAAATTATTACCGTACCTCCTTTGGTAAGAAATGAGCTAATTTATTATTCTAACCAAGATTTGGGCTATATATTGGTTTATCTTACACAACCTGAAATGATAAGTGAATTCCTTATTTATGCTGGGCATTATACCCATTTAATATTTGAAGTTTTTATAGACAAATGCTTGGCGGAAATTCCAGAAAATGTAAGAATTAATCCGATATCTTCCTCTGCATTTATTCAAAAAATGGCAAAATGTAAAGCAATTATAAGTACTGCTGGCTTTGAGTCGGTTTGTGAGGCCATGTATTTGGGCAAGCCAGCACTAATGGTACCTATAAAAAAACATTATGAACAGCTTTGCAATGCTTTAGACGCTCAACGTGCAGGAGCAGGAATTTTCTCAAAACAGATTGATATTGGCTCCTTTTTAACTTATTTACAAACCTCCAAACCAATGAGTCATAAAATTTGGATACATCAAGCAGAGCAAATGTTTATGAGGGAATTAAGTGATGAGATGTGCATTGAGCTATAAATCTTAGCTTTTTTTAACTATTCGAAACTTGTATTTTGTTAAATGAGTTTGTTTTTAGAAAATAATAATTAGATACTTTCATGTAGTGGCATCAGGATGCATTCAAATGTTCATCACCCCGCCCGTGGATCCATCTTCAGTCCGCATTTCCGCATACTCAATACTTCAATAGAGGGAAAGCCAAATTCTTCTACCACTTTACCTTCAATGTAATACACGCCTTTACCTCGAAATGGGTAGCGTTCGATGTTTTGGGGAAAGTGCGTGGTATCGAAGAATTCACCATCATGATCAATGAAATAGCCAAATGCCATGTTTTTTTTACTTTTGGTGCGTATAGCCTTGTAAGTAACCATGTAGCCATAGATTTTCACATGCCTACCTATCAGTTGGCTTAAATGGGCAGCTGTAAGCTTGCTAGTGGGTGTTTCCGATATCATCGTAAACGGCGATTCTAAAGGAAAACCCAAAAGCTCTACTTCGTCGTATCGATCCTCGAGGCCGTGACTAATTAGGGCTGGGAGTTCGAATTTTTGCTCTTCCCACTCAAATAAGGCTGGTGCGGTGATAGCCAGTTTGGGTGTTTTGTGATGGAAAAAATGGGCTTCCCATAGTAGCTCTTTTTTGCTTTGCCCCAATGCTCTAAACGCTCCCACTCTGATTAGTAGCGTAACTTGCTCAAGCCCCAAATACACTCTATGCACAAAGTCTTGAAAACTCAAATATTGACCGTCCGTTCGGCGGTTTTCGAGTAGAGCGTCAATGGTGCGGCTTTCGAGGCCTTGAATGTGAATCCAACCCAACCAGATGGTTATGCCTTCTATACGTGTCAGATAATGACTTTCATTGATGTTTGGGGCTTCTATTTTGGCACCGTATCGGCGGGCTTCGTGGGCATACATCTCGGAGTTGTAAAATCCTCCAAAATTATTGATAACCGCTACCATAAACTCTCTTGGATAATGTGCCTTTAAGTAAAGACTTTGGTAACTTTCTACCGCAAAACTTGCCGAGTGGGCTTTACTGAATGAGTAGCCCGAAAAACTCTCTATTTGCCGCCAGACTTCTTTGGCGATGTCGTCAGGATAGCCGCGTTCTTTGCAGTTTGCATACCATTTTTCTACGATGCGTTCAAATTCTTTTTTTGACCGAAACTTGCCACTCATGGCTCGCCGAAGCACATCGGATTCTGCCAAAGTCAGCCCTGCAAAATGATGTGCTACTTTGATTACGTCTTCTTGGTACACCATCACGCCATACGTTTCTTGAAGGAGCTCTTCCATTTTTGGGTGGATGTATTTTATCTCGGCGGGGTTGTGGTGGCGTTTGATATATTCGCCCATCATGCCGCTAGCAGACACGCCAGGGCGAATAATTGAGCTGGCTGCCACTAGGGTGAGGTAATTGTCGCAGCGGAGTTTCCATATCAATTGCCGCATGGCTGGCGACTCCACATAAAACGCCCCCATGGTTTCGTGTTCTACCAGCTGCCGCCGTATTTCAGGGTCTTTTTTGAAGTTTTGTATGGCATGAATATCTATGTTGATGTTATGGTTTTCTTTTACAATATCTACGCAGGTTTTTATATGTCCCAGTCCTCGCTGGCTAAGCACGTCAAATTTGGCAAAGCCAATGTCTTCGGCTACATACATGTCAAATTGGCAAATAGGAAAGCCTTTGGGCATGGGCTGTAAAGCCGAGTAATGTGCCAAAGGCTCTTCACTTATGAGCATACCGCCCGCATGTATGGATAGATGCTCTGGGAAGTCGACCATCAGGGGGGCGTATTTGAATATATACTGTGTGTGCTCGTTGCTGTGGTTTGCAGTGGGGCTGTTGATGAGTTCGTCTATTTCGGGTTTGGGTAAGCCAAAGACTTTACCTAGTTCACGGTATATTGAGCGGCCTTTAAACGTGTTATAGGTAGCCATCAGACTTACGTGTTCGCGGCCATAGCGTTTAAAGACGTAGTCGATAATCTCGTCGCGTTCGTCCCAACTAAAGTCGATGTCGAAGTCGGGAGGAGAAGTGCGGTGCGGATTGATAAATCGTTCAAAATACAGATCAAGCTCAATGGGGTCTACATCGGTAATGCCTAAGCAATAGGCCACTATGCTGTTGGCTCCTGAGCCTCGACCTACGTGGTAATATCCCCGGGACTTCGCATATTTTATGATGTCCCAGGTGATGAGGAAATACGAACCGAAGTCGAGTTCATCTATAATTTTTAATTCCCGATCTACGCGTCGTTTGGCTTCTTTGTCGGCTTTACTGTAGCGATAGAGGAGGCCATCGTAGGTCAGTTTTCGCAGCAAATCTAGATCGTCGGCCTTGGTGCTAGTAAATATTTTTTTGTTTTTAGGGCTTTTAAAATTAAACACAAAACTGCAATTTTCGAGTAGCGTTTCTGTATTTTTTATTAGTTCGGGATACGTCTTAAATAGCTCACGAATCTGCTGTGGAGGTATAAAACTCTCATGATGCGTGGCATGTCCGCTTGGCGAGAGTCGACTTAGTAAGACGTTGTGGTCGATGGCTCGCAGCAGGCGGTGCAAGTTGTAATTTGGGCGGTCCAGAAATGTGACCGGTTGCCAGAGTGTGAGTTTTGAGGCGTCCAGCTTCGATTTGTAACGAAAGAGCTTGTTGAACTCCCAGTGACGGACACCGATGTATTCATTGGGTTTGAGCTGGCGGTAGCTGTCGAGGGTTTCGATAGGATAGATGACATAAACATTTTGGAAATTTGGTGATTGACTAGGGAAGACGGTTTCGGACAACAGATGTGCAGTAAGGTGCTGGTTGATTTCGATGTATCCGGCATGGTTCTGAGCCAAACAGATATATTTGAGGTCGTCGCCGTTACGAAATTCTACGCCTACTATTGGCAATATTTCCTTAGCTAAGCACTCTTTTACGAAATCAAAAATACCTGATGTGATGTTGATATCTGTCAAAGCCAGTCGCTTCACGCCTAATTTTTGGGCATGTTCTACGAGTGCTTCTGGCGAAAGAGTACCATAACGCATGGAGTAAAAAGAATGACAATTGAGATACATTTTTTTGTTTTGCACATTGTTGAACACAAATTTGGTAAAATAATTAGCACACTATTGCCGTGTTTTTTAGCATAAATAAATACTGACTAGTGAAACTAAAGATTAATAGGCAACTATATGGAAGGAAACGGACTTAAAAGGCAGATAAGCGGATGAATAACACTATTAAGTTGAGGTAGTCAATTCTTTGATGACTTTATAGCTGTTAAAATAAATATCTTAAGTTAAAAAATACAAATTGGCTTTTTTCACAAACTATTTCTGTTTTTATTAATCTACTAATTTGGTAGATTAAATAGATTGTAATATATTTGCAAAAAAATAAATTCATTTAGTAATGGCGATTGAAAGGAATTCTTCAGAGAAATTGACAAACCTAAACTTTAATTGGTGGTTTATTTTACCTACACTTTTAATTATGACCCTTTTCTTTATATTATTCTATAATTATGGAGAAAAATTCACATTTAGCAATATAAATAAAAGTCTAACTTCTGATTTTTTAATCTTTTTAGTTATTGGCATATTTGCTCAACTCGTGGATGGCACCTTAGGAATGGGATATGGAGCCACTTCCACCTCTTTTTTATTATCGTTTGGTGTTCCGCCTGCTATTAGCAGCACGGCAGTGCATGTTTCTGAAATGTTTACAACAGGAGCCTCAGCAATTTCACATCACAAATTTGGGAATATCAATAGAAAATTAGCTAAAATGCTTATAATTCCAGGAGTAATAGGTTCAATAATTGGTGCTTACTTGCTTTCAGATATTATAGATGGAAATACCATAAAGCCATTTATTGCAGTTTATATGATTGCTTTAGCCATAGTAATTTTAGTTAAAGCTATACGAAAAAAAAGACCCAAAAAGCCTACAAAGCAATTGGGATTGCTTGCTATTTTCGGAGGATTTATGGATTCCGTTGGTGGAGGAGGCTGGGGACCGATCGTTACCTCAACCCTAATTGGTCGCGGAAGAGACCCACGCTATACCATAGGTTCGGTAAATGCCGCCGAATTTGCCATTTCATTTGCTAGCGGAATTACATTTTTGTTGTTTCAAGGAATACACGGATGGCAAGTTATAGCAGGGCTTATTTTAGGGGGAGTAATTGCGGCACCACTTGGGGCATATTTTGTTAATAAAATTCCAAGAAAACCAGCCATGGTAGTGGTGAGCTTAATGATAATTTTCTTAAGTATTAGAACTCTCATTGCATTATTTAAATAAATTGTTACGAAATAATAATTTAAAAAAAACAAGGTCACACAAGTATATTCTTCTTTAAAATGAAAAGAAAACAGGTTTGAAAATAATTACATTCTTTATTAGAAGTTTGAGTTTTTTAGTTCTATAAACTTTGATTCTTTTTATACAGAAAAACTAGCTTTTGATATATCTAATTTATAATTGTTTTAAATATTTTTTGGTAGATTTAGATGCATTTTTGGATTAGATATAATTTTTGAAAAGTAAATTATGGAATTCATAAAATTGAAGCGTTAGATTTACAAACAATTGAATAAATGAACAAAAATGAGGCTGGCTATTCTTAAAATAGATTTAATTAATTCTTTTAAGTTAGTTTTACTATCACTTTTATTATTTGGAAATGTTTCAGCCCAAACCAAATACAAATATTTGCTTTTATTAAAAGATAAAAGCAACTCCCCTTTTTCTATAAACTCTCCTTTAGATTATCTTTCCCAAAAGGCAATTGATCGTCGTTTTAAGCAAGGTATTCCTATTAGAACCAGCGATTTACCCCCAAACCCCAGCTATATTGCGGCAGTTCAGGAGGCGGGTGCAAAAGTAATTTATAGGTCTAGGTGGATGAACGCTCTATTAATTGAAGCAACTGAAATACAAAAAAATGCGATTCTAAATTTGTCTTTTGTGAAGGGAATTGAATTTAATCGTCCTTTGAAACAGGCTAGAAAGCAAGCGGTTTCTGATAAATTTGAAATAGAAAAAACGATGAGTTTAAACTATGGAGATGCTTTAGCTCAAATACAATTGTTAGGCGCAGATGCAATGCACAACCTTGGATATCATGGGGAAGGTATCTTAGTGGCTTTGTTAGACGACGGGTTTTTGAACGTAAACACGAGTGCTTGTTTGAGCCATTTAGTTTCTAATAATAGAATTGTGAAAGTGTATGATTTTGTAGATAATGACAATTCAGTTTACGCTCAAGGTGGGCACGGAACAGCCGTATTAAGCACTATGGCAGGTTATATTGACAATCAAATGATTGGCCCAGCATTTAATGCTTCTGTAGCACTTTTTCGAACAGAAGATACTCCCACCGAGACACCTTTAGAAGAAGCAAATTGGCTTTTTGCAGCTGAAATGGCGGATAGCTTGGGTGCAGATATTATTTCTTCTTCTTTGGGTTATAGTACATTTGATAATTCAGTAGATGATTATACTCCCGCAATGATGGATGGCAAAACAGCCCTTAGTACCAGAGCCGCGGATTTAGCAACAGAAAGAGGAATGGTGGTGGTTGTCTCGGCTGGAAATGCGGGAACTTCTTCTTGGGGTATCATTACTGCTCCGGCAGATGCGGATTCTGTATTAGCTGTGGGTGCGGTAAATAGGGCAGGTGTGTATGCGTCTTTTAGTTCAAGAGGAAATTCGGCTGATGGAAGAACTAAACCTGACGTGGTGGCTGTTGGCAGCGCTACTGCACTCTGTAATACTTCGGGAAGTGCTACTACAAGTAACGGTACCTCTTTTTCTGCTCCTTTGGTAGCAGGCTTAGCAGCAGGCTTTTGGCAAGCATTTCCTTATTTAACAGCCCAAGAAGTGACGAGATGCATCCGAAAATCGGGTCATCAATTTTCAAACCCTTCTATTCAATTAGGTTTTGGATATGCCAATTTTTCAAGAGCTAGTGCGGTAGTTGTAAATGAGTATCCTATTAGTTCTATTCAGCCTAATTCAGACTTAGTTTCGGTAAGTATCTCTCCAGCTAATAAATCAGAAATAGTTTTTAAGTTTAGCAATTCTTTGATAAACAATAGTTTGCGAATAAGTTTTATTAATCAAACTACCAATCAAATCCTTTTTCAAGAAACGGCTATTCTTACCAATTCAACTACTTCAAAAATGGTATTGTTTGATGTTTTAAAGCCAGATATTTTGCTTAGAATTGAAGATTTAAGTCAAAAAAAGACTTTAAATATAATTAGATGGTAGCTAATTTATGATAGTTTTTTTTGAACAAATGCGGTTAATTAGATTCTACTACCCAGCCTTTAATGGCAAAGTCGTGCAGGTTCTGTCTTTTGTCATTAAACAAACAAATTAGCCATAAGAAAATAAAAATATTTCCTGTAATATACTTTATTATAGTACGAAATAATGCCTCCAAAAAGCTCAGTGAATTGCCATTTAATGAAACTACTTTAATATTCATCATTGCTTTCCCTAGGGTGGCTTGTTTTGAAGAACTAAGCATAAAAATTTCATAGAAAAAGCCAAAAACGAATATTCCAACAAATAGCATCAAGAAAACGAGAAAAATACTAATGCCTAAAAACGCTCCTTTTACCAAATCTTCTCCAAACTGAAAGTTATCCAGCCCTGTTGCTCCACTAAAGCCACCAAAAGGCTGAAGCAAGATGAAACACAAAAGGAAAGAACCAATAATAACTACAAAAATGTCGATAATAAAGGCTAAAAATCGTTTTCCTAGCCCTGCTGGAGAATAATTTTCCATGATTTTTTCAAATTCAATATTATATCGCAAGAAAGATAGAAAATGGAAGAATCGCAAAATAATTTGACGCTTTCGAAAAACGCAATTAGAAAATTACGTGTTTTTATTGGAAAAAGTGAAACAATAATCTCAGCGTATTCCGAATAAATAAGGTTTACATTAAATAATGGGTTGGGATGTATAATATTAGAAATCTAGC
>DAIQBE010000099.1:0-5307 GCA_036781325.1 Leadbetterella sp.
AAAAAAAAAAAAAGAAGGGGGGTAACCCCCCCCCCCCCGGCAAATCGAGCACTGTGTTATAAAATTAAAATTAAAAAGGAGGCTTTGAATAAAAAAATAAGAATCCAAAAAATTTATTAGAGTTAAGACCATCCCTAACAATTCCAACTCTATATCCTTTGTCATCACTTTCCCAAATACCTTCTATATCATCTAAAGTAGCCTCTTTTTCATTTAAATACGCCTGAAATTCTGGCTCAGAAACGAATTTTTGCATTCCCACTTTACCTGCTCTTTCGGTTATCACTGAAATGGGCTCAGAATTATCAATGGAAGTCATGGTATTTATAAATAAATGCCCATCTTTAAAGAATTCAAGCCATTCATTAAGAATTCCTAAGCACGCTTTTGGGTCAGTTACTCCTTTAGCCTTCTCCCTAACTTTTTTTGTAAGCTCATCATAGACAGGCTTAGTTTTAAGATTTACTTTCATATCAAAAGCTGCGTAATTGTCAGTTACTTTTTGATAAATTTCAGTAAAATTTTTCTGACAATTGCATTCACTCTGAGCTTTTGAAAGTGTTGCCAAACACATACAAACTATAAAAAAAATATATCTCATGGGTATTAATTAAATTATTGCAAAAACTATAAAACTAATTTCATGCCTAAATTATTCTATTTCTAAATTTTTTTCATTCTCTAATTCTAAATATTGAATTGGAGCCACTGCGTTTCCGGCTATACCTCTTACACTTCCATACATTTCTATCGTATTTCCTATTACTTTTTCAATCTGAACTTCACGTTCTTTCCAAATTCTTTGCATAGCTCTTTTCTCTCTATCCAGTTCCTGTTTTAGATTTGTAAAGCCTTCCACAATAGCTTCTAATTGTTGCCTAAATTGTGAACCAGTAAGGTAAACATACAACATTCCCATTTTATCCGCTTTATTTTCTTGTGACACTTTCACACTTTGAGTTTTCAACAATATTTGCCTTAAAATAAACACTAAAGCATTCATTTCATTAAAATTACATACCCAAACTCCTTCTTTTTGTCCAAAACGTTCCAAATCTTTAGGCATTGTTTGAGTTATTAAAACGGCTATTTCTGCTCCAATGTTTCTTTGATCATCTTTCAATTTCTCAATCCAATCGTTAGAAAAATTTTGTGTTCGTTTGCTCTCAAAAATTATTTTTCCACATTCTTGACCAAACTCATTTATTACCGTTTGCACTGCATCTGCACCCCTCATTCCTTTGCCTACTTCTTCTATTCTGTCAAAAATATAATTCTTTCTTAAAAGCTCCTCTAAAGCCAATTCTTGAACTTCCCCTTGAAGCTGCATAGAACCTTGCTCGGCTTTACGTTGCATTTCTTTTACCAGATTCATCTGGTTTTCTAATTTCTTTTCATATTCCTTTTTTACCAATTCAAATTCCTCATCTTTTCTTTTTTTTGCTGCTTCTTCAATTTCTCTAGACCGCTCCAATAACTGTTTTTCTAGCTGAATTTTAAAAAGATCTTGCTGATTTTTTAGTTCTTGTTCTTTTTTTAAAAGCTCTATTTCCTTTTCTCTACCTTGAATTATAAGTTTTTGTTTTTGTTCGTTATCGGCTGTTAAAGCAGCAAGCATCGCCGCATTTTTTTCATCTGACCGCTTTTGAGCTTCTGATTGAGCAATTGCCCACATTTTCTTTTTTTCTTCTTGCTCAAAAACCTTTTTTTCTTCCGCCATTTTTGCTTTAAGAGCTTCAATTTTAGCTTCATTTAGTTTTTCTTGTGCAGCTATGTTTTTATTGAGTTCTATTTCTAAATGCTTTTGCAAAGCTTCGCCAGCATCAAATTGATGACCGCAGTTTGGGCAAATTGTAAGGTTTTGTTTCATTCTTCTTTTTTGGAGGAAACACAAAAGTAATCAAAATAAAAAGTTGAAAAGAATTATGAAAATTAAAAGAGTTGTATGATCTAATTGAAAATTAAAAATTACATTTTTTTTAAATAAAACTACCTCAACTAGAAAATGTAGTCTACCAAAAATCAATAATTAAAAGAATAAAATCTTTTCAAAACTAAGCCCAAGCCACTGAAATCTGTCTTTGTTCACCAAGACCTTCTACACCTAATTCTACTACATCTCCTGGTTTTAAATACATTGGTGGCTTCAGGCCTAATCCCACTCCGGCTGGAGTGCCTGTAGATATAACATCACCTGGTAAGAGTGTCATAAAATTACTCAAATAGCTTACTATGGTTTTTATATCAAAAATCATATCGCTTGTATTTGAATCTTGCAATACTTTGCCGTTTAGTTTTAGCCACATATGTAGATTCTGAGGATCTTTCACCTCATCTTTTGTAACCATAAATGGCCCGAGAGGAGCAAAAGTATCATTAGATTTTCCTTTTACCCATTGGCCTCCACGTTCTAATTGGAATTCTCTTTCACTATAATCGTTATGTAGGCAATATCCTGCAATATGGTCCATTGATTCGCTTGCTTCAATATAACTTGTTTTTTTTCCAATTACAATAGCCAGCTCTACTTCCCAATCTGTTTTTACGGAATTTTTAGGAATAATCACATTATCATTTGGACCACAAATTGCTGAAGTTGCTTTAAAAAACACAACAGGTTCTTTAGGAATAGCTGCACCAGATTCGGCTGCGTGTTTAGCATAATTTAATCCAATACAAATTATTTTTGAAGGCCTTGCTATGCACGCACCTAATCGAACATCTCCATCAATCTTTGGACATGTTTTTTCGTTTGATGATAACCAATCAGCCAACCTTTTTAAACCATTAGTTGCGAAAAAATTTTCATTATAATCTTCTCCAAAGGCTGAAACATCAATAATGTTATCATTACCAATTAGAACCCCAGGTTTTTCTTCTCCAAATTCTCCAAATCTTACTAATTTCATTTTATTTATTCTAGAATATTTAAATCAACTATTTAATTTAACAAAACCGCCATCAATCACATAATCTGTCCCTGTATTAAATGCAGCTTCATCAGAGGCTAGGTAAACTGCCAAAGCTGCTATTTCCTCTGGCTTAGCCATGCGTCCGATAGGCTGTGATTTTGAAAGTTTATCAAACATTTCTTTCTCTTTTCCAGGATAATTTTTCTTCAAAAATCCATCTACAAAAGGCGTATGAACTCTTGCGGGTGAAATGCTATTGCAGCGTATTCCCATATCAATATAATCTTTAGCTACTTGATAAGTTAAGGCTAAAATTGCTCCTTTGCTCATGGAATATGCAAAACGGTCTGCAATACCAACGGAACCAGCTATAGAAGCCATATTAATTATTACACCTCCACCATTATTTATCATCAATGGCATTACAGCATTTATACAGTTATAAACGCCTTTAATATTTACATTATAAATTCGATCTAAATCTGCTTCAGTTGTAGATTCTACAGTACCAACATGCCCTATACCTGCATTGTTTACCAAAATATTTATGGGCTGAATTGCGTTTATTTTAGCTATTTTCTTTTTTACTTCATCTTGTTTAGATACATCTACACGATGACAAAAAGCCTTTGCACCATTCGCATTTATTAAATCTGCCTCACGTTCGGCCAAGTCAAGGTCAAGTTCGAAAATATGAACTACCGCCCCTTGAATAGCAAATTTTCTTGAAATTTCAAGCCCAATTCCACTGGCACCACCAGTTACAATGGCAACTTTCTTATTTAATTTAAACATAATTTATACATTAAATCCTAGGTTAGAGAATCAAAAATAGCAGAGAAACTTGGAAGAAAAAATTTTAAATTAATAATTCACTAATTAAAAAAATACTTTCTGTTTCAATTATTGTTTCTCCATATGCTTTCAAACAACAATTTAATTATTCTTTACCTTATTAATAATTTTCAATAAAGAATTTTCATCATTAGTATCTAATGCAATTTCCCAAATCATGACTCCTCCACAATTCATATCCTTGGCTAATTTGGTTTTCGATTCAATTGTTAACAGACCATTATAAAATGCCCCTTTCCAATAATCATCATAAGGACTTGCTCCATCTTTTAATAGGGCTTTATAAGAAGGTCCATAGTTTCCCATACCTTTCTTTGAGTAAAAAGGCAAACCCAAAATAGCCTTTCGACTTGGTAATCCTCTTTCATTTATCCAAAAATCTAAACTTTTTTTAGCCAAAGAATAAGGAGAATGTGCAACTACATAATTTGGCCCATAATCATCATCATAGGCCATAATATTTAACCAATCTATTTTCTCAAAAACCTCTTTCTTTGTACCGTAGCCTTTTGTTCCATAAGAAATTACAGCAGCAGTTAAAAGTTTACCTCTTTGATGTAAAGAATCCGCAAGTTCATTCACCAATTCTACATAATGATCGGCGGAAGGGCTATTTTCGTCAGGATATTCCCAATCTAAATCCACACCGTCCAAACCATATTCCCCCACAAAATTCATAACACTATTTACAAATACATGCCTTCCTTTTGAATTTTCAGCCATTCTATGAAACCTACTGTCATCTCCTCCCCCATCCCCAATTCCCCAACCACCAATAGAGATAAAAACCGATTTTCGGGCAGCATGTGCATATTTAACTAAGTCAATTAATTGACTAGGCTTATTCAATGGCAGTAAAGTATCTCCAGTTTTGGCTGGAATAGCAAAAGAAAAGTTAATATGAGTTAGCAAGTCAAAAGGTAAATTTTCTGGAGAAACGGAAGGCATATAATACCCAATCACCTTAAATTCAGATTTAGATTGTTGGGCAGTTCCTTTATTTAAAAAGAAAAGCAAAAAAAGGGACCAATACCAGAATTTTATATTACTTGCCATTCCTGTTTATTGAAATAATTGTAGGTTCCATAAAAGTATAAAGTAATTTCTATAATTCCATTTAAAACAAATTTAAGCAAAGAAATTATAAATTTTGGCAAAATAAATAAATTTTCAAAGCTCTAATCATCAGTATTTTCTAAATAAAACATCCAAATTTTAGATACATTATTATTAATATTGGGCAGAATTTGTTTGTTGAACCAAAAAAAATCAATAATTTTGCACACCAATTAGTAAATGGAGGTTATAGCTCAGTCGGTTAGAGCACTGGTTTGTGGTGCCGGGGGTCGTGGGTTCGAGCCCCATTAGCCTCCCTTCAAAAATTTAGCGAGTTTAAAAGACTCGCTTTTTTTGTGCCTTTTTACTAAATTATTGCTGGTTTGTGGTGCCGGGGGTCGGGGCGGTTCGACGATTCGATTCGAGCCCCAATCCCCTCCCTTCAAAAATTTAGCGAGTTTAAAAGACTCGCTTTTTTTGTGCC
>DAIQBE010000099.1:5407-8871 GCA_036781325.1 Leadbetterella sp.
TCCTCACCATCGGTGTATTCACCACCGGCAAAATACACTTTGTCAGCTACCGACTTGCCTAGGGCCTTCACAGCACGCCAATCTGCATAATCAGAAATATAACCCGACTTTATGAAGGGCTCTTCATTCCAATTTTGACTGATGTGTTTTACATAACTTGGGGTGGCTTTTCTGTTAAAAAGTTTATCAAGATCATTCAAAATTAATGCTTTTAATTCTTTGTCATTTAGTGACAAAAACTCTCTGGCGGGCTTTCCAACTACAAACAAACCTAAGATATTTTTTTTAGTGTTTTGCCCAAAACTGGCATTATAATAAATCTTTTGCCCATCTGTTTCTGGTTTAATGGCATATTCGTAGCCATCTCCATAAAAGTTCTCAGTAAATTCAAAAAAAGCTTTGAAGCCCTCCCAAATGGGTATATTGGCTATTGCTTCTTGTTTTTCTTTAGACAAATTAGGCACAAAGCTTACATCTTTGTCTTGTAAAGTTTTTAACGGCACAGAAACAATCACTTTATCAGCCAGGTATTCGGCGTTTTTTGTACGTACTTTAATTTTTTCACTTGAATAATCTATGGTCTGTACAATTTGATTGTATTTTATTTTAGTTTTTATCGGAGGCAAAATATATTCATCAAAAAAGTTAAACCACGAATAACCAACAAACTTCCTATCGGGCGAATCAAGAACCGTTTTTATATCAATTTTTACCTGAGGATTATTTACAATTTCTTGAAAAATACTGGGATTTGTTTCTAGCCATTCGGCACCCAAGGGAATAGGAAAATCAGCAAAACTTGTATTTATCCGCATTCTGCCACCATAAACCGCAGAGGCTTCTAAAATCTCAAAATCCACACCTCGCTGGCTCAGCAAATAGGCTGCTGACAATCCGCCAGCTCCTGCACCTATTATCAGCACTTTACCCTTGAAGTCGGAAAGCAAATTCTCGTCTGTTGTGCAGGCAAGCAATGAAAAGTGAGCTGGCAGTCCAATACCCAATATGCCGCAAAGTTTTAAAAATTCCTTTCTTTCCATTTTTGATAGTACATCGGTTTTTTAAGAAACGAAAGTTAGCGTTTTTTCTTTTGAAGCTTTTAGCAAAGGCGAAAGAAATCATATTTCCTATAAATACGCACTCTGGAATCCATACTAATGTTAATGCTCCTAAGTTTTACAGAGATGTTCCATTTTCTATTTGAATTTCTTATTTTTGTATAAAATTTTTACAAATGCAATACCTTCAAAGAAGACCTAGACGAAATAGACATACTTCAGCTATTCGCGATTTGGTACAAGAAACCCAACTTTCAGTGAATGATTTTATTTTCCCAATGTTTGTTCAAGAGGGAGTTTCTACCAAAATCGAGATAAAATCTATGCCCGGTATCTATAGATTTAGTTTAGATGAACTTCTAAAAGAAATAGCCGAGGTGCAAAAACTTGGAATTAAGTCTATTTGTCTTTTTCCAAATTATCCCGAAGCAAAAAAAGACAAATATGGGAGTGAAAGTCTAAAATTGGATACCTTGTATTTAAGGGCTTTGTCAGAAATAAAGTCCAGATTTCCTGAATTGTTGATTATGACCGATGTGGCATTAGATCCATACAGTTCAGACGGCCATGATGGAATCGTAGAGAATGGGAGGATTTTAAACGATGAAACCGTGGAGGTGTTAACTAAAATGGCAATAGCTCAAGCAAGAGCGGGGGCAGATATTATTGGGCCTTCTGACATGATGGACGGAAGGATTGGATCAATTCGAAAAGGCTTAGATGGTGAGGGATTTAGCCATGTATCTATCATGGCATATACCGCAAAATATGCGAGTGCGTTTTATGGGCCTTTTAGAGATGCTTTGGAATCTGCGCCAAAATTTGGTGACAAAAAAACCTATCAAATGAATCCTGCAAATGCTAAAGAAGCATTATTAGAAGCAGAACTTGATTTTGCAGAAGGTGCTGATATCATGATGGTGAAGCCCGCTTTTGCCTATTTAGATATTATAAAATCACTAAAAGACAATTTTAATATTCCAATATCTGCCTATAATGTTTCAGGAGAATATGCGATGATAAAAGCCGCTGCCCAAAACGGCTGGCTTGATAATGATAAGGCTATGATGGAAATGCTTTTAAGCATAAAACGGGCAGGTGCAGATATTATATTGAGTTATTTCGCGAAAGAAGCAGCCGTTTTACTAAATGATTAACTTCTAATTAGAAGTTTTGAAGTTGCCCAAATGAAACATAAGTTTGAACAAAAATTACTAAAAATTTCTAAAAATAATTAGTCTTTTAAATCTTTTATAAAATAAATATACTCAAATTTTCATTGGTTGGTATTTTAGGTTCTCAGCTTTTCGCCAGAGTTAAATAGTTTGTATCTATTTCTGAGGCTCGTATTTAAACATTGAAATAGCCGCCTTTCCATTTTTACCTTCGGATGCTATAATTAAATCTCCTTGTGGAGTAAAGCAAATACCTTCTGGCTGCGGAAATTGGTTTTCATTTAAATTATATTGTTGTTTTATCTTACCGTTTTCTGTAAAAACCAGAAGTTTTTTACCTGCTGAGGCCAAAACATAGATATCGTTTGAAGAGGGGTGAACAGCAATTCCTGAGGGTTTAAATTCTTTCCCATTTTTGGCATTGCTTTTTATATCTTTCTTTGAAATCGAAAACTTTCTAGACAATTGCTCCGTAATAATATTAAACACAAAGATGGTTTTATCGCCTTTCATTTCCTTGGCTGCTAACAATAAACAATTTGATTTTAAATCGTAGCCTAATCCTTCGTACTCATCCACATCTTCTTGTCTACAATCAAAAGTTTTGGTAGTTTTTGTTGGTAGATCAAAAGCTTTCATGATTCCATTGCTTTGTAACACATAGGCGGTATGGTTTACAAATTCCACGGCCTCATAGTCGCCGGCATCGTCAAAGTCTAGGGTATCAATAATGGCTCGTTTTTCAAAATCATAAATAAACAACTTTCCACTTTCATCGTTTACGCATATTACTTGATTTTCATCATAATAGGAAATTCCAGATATTTCTTTGAGGTCTTTAGCTAAGTACTGCTGAAAAACGGGTGTTGGAAAAGTATAATCAAAAACTTGTTTGTTTTTTTTGAAAAAATACCCAAAGAGTATTAAAATTATAAGTAACACAAACCCTAAGAAAACCAGCATCTTCATCTCTTTTAATTGAAATTTTTAGTAGACAAAACTAGTAATTTTTGGGTAGGCTTTTGGTATTTATTTCACTATTTAAAATTCCATTCGCTAATACTGCTTAAGGGGCTGTCAAAAAATTTAGGCTTTCTCAAAAAAAAATAAAATAAGAAATATGAAAAATACATGTTTAAATATACCATTAAAGGTATAATAGTTTAAAAAATGAATAATAATATCCTTTATAGGGTATAAAAAATTAAAAAAATAATAAAATATACCTTAT
>DAIQBE010000100.1:0-8783 GCA_036781325.1 Leadbetterella sp.
CATGTTCAGTGGCTCCTTTATAATTATAATCACCGTTTGCTTGTTTTACATAACCATAGCCAGTAGAAGTTTTGATAAATGCCACACCTACAATGGAGCAGATTTTACACAGCTTGATTTTATATTTATCTTTAGGAAGAAAATCATTTTCGAAAATCACTTTCAAAATGGCGCCATTCTTAATGCATTCTTTATTTATTGCATTTATTTCCTTTTTTACATATCGCCAATCTTCCCCTAAAACTTTTCCGGCATTTACTACCATGTCAATTTCGGTAGCTCCATCTTTGCACGCCAATTTTGTTTCAAATACTTTAGCTTGAATCGTTCCATTTCCATGAGGAAAACCAATTACACTACAAACTTTTACATTCGATCCTTTTAGTAATTCGGCACATTCCTTTACAAAATATGGTTTAATACACACCGCTGCCACGTCATAATCCAAGGCTATTTTGCATCCATCTATTAGTTCTTTATCAGTCATTGTTGGATGTAACAAAGAGTGATCAATCATTTTAGAAATTTCTTTTAATGTAAACATGATACTAATTTTAAATATTTATTATCTTTTTTGTGACATAAAAAAACCATTTAATTCTTTTTCCTAAGAGGATAATAAAACAATATAATCAACTTTTCAAAACCATTTTTTCAGGATCCCAAAGTACTGCAGCCTTTCTTTCGGCACTCAAATTACATGCTATGGAAGGTGCAGCGGCTCTAAGCCCAAAACTTGCATCTTCCACAATCTTACTACCGGTTCTAATGGCATTAAAAAAAACTATCATGTGATCTAATCGGTCATCGTAGCCCTTAATCGGCTCAAAACTTGTTTCTTTGTTTATAGAAAAACCTGTTTCGGCTTTGCCATACTTGTCGTCATACCATTTTCTAAATTCTTCTTTTTGCTTGGCAGAAAAACTGTCAAATGAGTCATATCCACCAAAGCCGGGTGCTTCATTCCTTTTAATTGTTCTTACCTTAAATTCATTCCAGCCTATATCAATTACTCCCTCAGTGCCTATAAATTTAATCCCAAAGCCCCCCTTTCCAGATCCTTCTGCCAGATTAACGCGGGTAATAACTTGAAATGCTGGATGAGTTTTTGCTTTAGGATAATCCATTAAAGCATTAATTAAATCGTAGGCATCTCTTCCGTCTTTCCAAAAATTAAGTTCTGCCAATGAAAAAATCTTGTTAGGCCCTTTTGACTCGGTTATGGTATGAATTCCAGTTAGCAAATGAACAATTAAATCTCCAGCAGCTCCCGTGCCGTAGTCCTTAAAATTTCTCCATCGAAAAAAGCGTTCAGCACTAAAAGGCACTTTGGGTGCATGTCCTAAAAATGTATCAAAATCTATGGTTGTTGGTGATGCATCGAGAGGAATTGAATAATTCCATGCTCCCTTTGTTTCCGAACGATCACAAAATGCTTCTACGTAAGTAAGCTCTCCAATAGTTCCTCGGTCTAAAATCTTTTTGGCTTCCCAAATAGCCACACTACTAGCCCTTTGGCTACCTACTTGGAACACTTTTCCTGTTTTTTTTTGGGTGTTCACCAATGCCATTCCTTCTGAAATCTTCTGTACCATAGGTTTTTCACAATACACATGCTTTCCAGCATTCAGAGCGTCAATAGCGATTTTTTGATGCCAATGATCTGGTGTACAAATTAACACTGCATCTATATCTTTTTTAGCTAAAAGCTCTCTATAATCTCTGGTGATAAATAAGCTTTTTCCCCATTTTTCTTTAGCTCTCTCCAGCCTCCCATCGTATAAATCGCATACTGCTACTAATTCTACCCCATCCACTTTCAAAGCGGTATCTGTATCATAATGCCCAATAATACCGCTACCAATTAAACCGATTTTTATTTTATCATTGGCACTTATTTTTATTTTAGAATGAAGTTTATGCTTTTGTACGAAAGTGCCTTCTGATGCCTCTATTTCAGTTCCAATGGCGAGTCCGGCGGCAGTTCCTCCTAATTTTTTCAAAAAATCCCTACGGTTGTTCATTTCAATTATTTTAAGGTTACCTTTTCTATAATTTCATTGCTTAGTTTATTTTTCAATATAACTTTTTTGTCACCATTAGGTAAGGTTTCTGCTTTAATTAACCAATACTCCATGTCATAATCAATATAATTAGAGGGTTTACTAAGACCCGTTTGACCTCTCCAATCTTCCAACAGCACAGTTTCCCACTGCTTTGTTTTAGCAGATTTATAAGCCGCATCAATTATGGCATTTACTACATATCCATCATAAAACGTTTCTTGGGGTTGGATGCCTTTTTCGTATGCCTCAAACATATCAATAAACATACTCGTATATCCTAACTCATGGGCTTCGTCACCTACAGGGAATTGCCAGCCTGACGAGCTTTCGGCTTTTTCCACTACATAGCCATCTGTATTTCCGCTTGTAAACATCTCAAAACCCGTCCTTAACCAAGAATTAACCCAAATAGTCCCTTCTGTACCCATCACTTCATCTCGTAAATCCATTCCACCTCTAAACGTCCATGAAACTTCAAATTGGCCTATTGCTCCGTTTTCATATTTCACCAAACCTATTGCATGATCCTCTGCATCAATAGGCTTAACTTGGGTGTCTGCCCAACACATCACTTCTACGGGGAGGATGTCTTTCCCAATAAAATTTCTAGAAATTTCGATGCAATGACAACCCATATCTACGATTGCTCCACCTCCGGCTTTTTCCATGTCCCAAAACCAATCAGAATGTGGCCCAGGGTGTGTTTCTCTTGACTTAGCCCAAAGCACTCTACCAATGGCCCCAGCTTTTACACTCGCTAATGACTTCGAAAATTTTGGAGTATAGCATAAGTCTTCCAAGTAACCAGCAAAAATACCCGCTTCCTCACACGCCTTTGTCATTCGTAAAGCTTCTGCCGCGGTTCTGCCTAATGGCTTCGTACAAAGCACGGCTTTTTTGTGTTTAACACATAAATTAACGGCGTCTTCATGCACATAATTAGGAAGTGCGATAATTACCATTTCGGTTTCAACATGTGAAATTGCAGCCTCCATATCCGTAAAATAAAAGGGCACATGGTAATCCTTAGCAAAACGAATTGCTGTTTCTTCTTTTCGAGCGTAAACTACTTTAACCTGATCTTTACCTCTTCGACCAATTAGAGATTCAGCGTAAAATCTACCTATAAACCCACCACCTAAAATACATATCTTTATCATATTGTGTTTTTAATTTAATTTGAAAGTGTTTTTGATTTCTTGTAAATCTATTCTATGCGCTTTTATAACGTCCATGGTACTTGGCGAACCTTTTTCTAAACATTGTTCAATAACAAGATGTGGTTTTATTTTATATTTATTTAATTCAAAAACCAACCTATTATAATCTATATCTCCTTCTGCCGAAAATACTTCTTGCCAAATTCCATCTTTTGATTGTCTTATATGAAGTTCAATAATTCTGTTTCCATACATTTTAATTAGGTCAAAAATTGGTAATTGAGAATTGTCTGAACCTCTGTAAATCCAGTGAACGTCCATACAAAAAGACATAAATTCTGGTTCCACATTTTGCATCATGTGGTGAAATTCCCTTGCACCACCCTTTAGCTCCATATCATGGGTATGATAGGCTAAGGTAATACCTTGGCTTTTTAATAAAGTACCTAACTTTCTTAACATTTTAGCCTGAAAAATCAATTGTTCATCCGATTTTTGATTGGCACTTCCCCATTTTAGAGGTGTGGGATTTGTAACTATTATTTTTGTTCCATACTTTTTTACCTCTGTAGCTATAGCTAAAAAATTGTCAATAGATTTCGGAGCTTCAGATTCTAAATGCAAGAGACTATTCACATAAATAGAGGGCATTTTGATATCATTTTTTTTCAAAGCGGAAATAATCTCTACTGCATGTTTGGGGCTTTCAATACTAGGTTCATAAGCCTTTAAACCCGATTGTGAGTAATAAGCCATATCTTCATTTATATGTTCTCCCCAAACTTTACCTTCTCTTTTATAAAAGGTTTGCCAATTATATCCATTGCTACTGATTGGTAACTCAAGTGTCTTATTTTGAGTCTTTTCAACTAAAGTTAAAGCTGGAATCATAGCAACAAAGTCTCTTCTTTTCATCTCAAAATTTTTATTTTTCTTTTTTTATATGAATGATTAAATAATCTAAGGCATCAAATGATATTCTTTATTATCGAATGCAAATCCTTCCCCAAGTTCAAGAATTTTGTAAGGAGTTCCAATTTTATCGCAGGCATTTTTAAAATTCTCTGGATCTTCTGTATTAAACTCAAATAAATGATAATGATGAGGAATTACCATCTTAACTTTTGAAACTTTCCCCAATTCGGCTGCCTCTTTAAAACTCAAGTTTCCCGCCACTTTCCGCTCAGGCTTATTTCCATTAATGGGTAAAAAGGCCATATCAATATGATTATGCATAAGAATTTCTTGTAAGCCTTCATACCAAAGCGTGTCTCCAGAATGATAAATAGTATACGCTCCAAATTTTACAATATAACCTAAAAATTTGCATTGGCCGTTTTCATTTCTTTCTATGGTGTTATGAGCAGCTGGGATTCCAATTATTTCAAAATTACCTATTTTTACATTTTTATTCTCGTCCAAACCTATTGGAAAATCTAAAGCACATTTTAGCCTTTCTGCAACAAATGCTCGATTCGCTTCTGGAATAACAAATGCTGCCATCGAATTATTTTCAAAAATTGGGTTTAAAGTTTCGGCGTCTAAATGATCTGTGTGATTATGACTGGAAGTAACAATATTTATATTATTTAAAAGAGCAGGATTTACTACTAAATCACTTATTCGAGTATGAGGTTTATCTGTATTTTTGTACTTTTCAGTGAGTGAATCTGACAAATAAGGATCGAGAAGAATAGTTTCATTTCTATATTTTAAAAGAAATCCACTCTGCCCTAACCACCAAACTTTAAAAAAGGAATCCGAATTGAATGACGTAATATCTTTTAATAAATTAAGGTCTTTTTGAATTGGCTGAATCATACTGTTTCTCTAAGTTGGTTTGCTGCTTCACACATAGATTTTATTTTTAATTTAGAAGCCCATCTTGCAGTTTGAGAAAGTCCACAATCTGGTGCCACGGCCAATTTTTCAGCAGGGATGTATTTTAAACATTTCTGAATTCTTTCCTTTACGTCATCTACAGTTTCAATATAATAGCTTTTTACATCAATTACGCCAACTGCAACATCCATTTTTTCTGCGAAACGTTCTAAAAGGTGTACTTCAGAAAAATTCAAAACGCACATTTCTGTATGAAGTTCATCTACGGTCATATCTAAAAAATCAGGTAACATAGGAGCTATTGTTTTTTTCCCAATAGAGCGTCCTTTAAAATTTCCGAAACACAAGTGAGTTCCAATTCTAGTTTTACCAACAATTCCCTTTACTGTTCGATTAAAAATATCGACAAACCGTTTGGTATCCTCTTTATATGCATAACATGACATCGAAGGTTCGTCTATACAAATTTCTTCTGCACCCGCTTCCACTAATTTTTCTAATTCCAAAGCGACCAAAGGCATCAAAGCCTCCGTAATTTCCCAACGATCTTTATAAATTTCTCCTGGCAACATTCTACCTGAAAGCGTATAAGGCCCAGGAATTGAGGCTTTGAGTATCTTCCCAGCGGGAGCCAATCTTTTCAGTCTATTGTATTCTTCCACCACTCCTAATCCTTTTGGTGCGGTAAGTTTTTCAATTATGGTATGTTTTCCTCGTTGGTCATGTGCGGGTGGCCCATATTTGCGGGTTTCTTCGTGATTAGCCTGAATACCTTTAATAAACCCATAAAATGAAAGATTGAAATCAAGCCGCGTTTGTTCACCATCAGAAATCACATCTAATCCAGCCGAAACTTGATCATGTATGGCATTTACAACGGCATCTTCTATCATTTCATTTATATCTGCTTTACCAAATTGCTCCAAATTTTGTGACGCATATTCTAACCAACTTGGAAAAGGCCAAGAGCCCACTACGGTAGTTTTAATCGGAATTGCTTGCATATTTATTATTGTAAAATTTATTTATTTTTAAGATTATATCTAAACTAGATTCGCAATTTTCTAATTAGAAACCAAACACCTTTCGTACATTTTAGGCATTGCCTTTAGATACATAACTTTCAATTCCAACCGATTTGTACATTTTAGAAATTCTATGAGCGTGCTCATCATATGCCCCTTGAAACAATTCTGCCGCTTTCTCTGCTCCTACTAAAGCCCCCGCTGTAAGCACTTTTGGTGGCTTTCCTGCTTCTGTTAATAAATTAGCAACTTCTGCTTTTATTGAATTTATGATTAAACAAGAACCAATGGTAGATCCAGGTGAAACTGGTGTTTCCAAGTCCTTAATTTTTATCATAGCATCACCAAGAGGAGCACCAGAATCTAAAACAATATCACAAAAATCTTGTAGTTTTTTACCGTCTTTTCGTTTACTGATGCTAGCTTGTGAATGTAATTTCGTGTTTAATCCTATTACTTTAAGCCCTTTTTGATTAAATATTTCAGCCATTTCAATAGGCACTACATTGCAACCCGAGGACGAAATTATCAGAGCACTATCTTGATCATTGACATCAAAATTTCGGATGATTTGCTCCGCTAAACCTGGTACATTTTCTAGAAACATGGCTTGCCTTTGGCCATTGGCACCCACTACAAGATTATGAAAAGTGAGTGAAAGCTCCACAATTGGATTAAAGCCTGGAAATGAACCATATCTTGGCCACATTTCTTCCACCATAATTCTACTATGCCCGCTTCCGAAAACATGCACCATTCTGCCTGCCAATATTGAATTCGCAAAGATCCGAGCAACTTCAAGAATTTGGCTCTCCTGAGACCTTACGGTTTCTAACATCTTTTGGCATTTTTCTAAATACTCCTGAGTATATGACATTATATATTTTTGTTATGCTTTTTTCAAAAAAAATTCCAAATCTATTGTTTCGTTTCTGTTATAAAAATTAAAACTCTTTAGTAAATATCTAATTATATGCTTTGCTTTAGCAAAATAAATTAAGTGTTTCAAAAAATTAAATTTTACTAAATGCAAAGGCTGCTGCCCCAATTGCCCCAGAAAGGTCATCAAAATGAGCCTTTTCAATTTTAGTCTTTTTCCCCTTTGGCCTAAATTCATACATATCCACAAAATCATATAATGGCTCAAAAAGTACGTCTCCTGCCAAGGTAATTCCCCCACTTAAAACAATAATTTCTGGAGAAAAAACATTAATTAATGAAGCTAAAGAAATACTTAATTTTCTGATGGAATCTAGCCAAAGCCATTTTGCGAAAGTATCATTGAGTTTATAAGCATTAATTAATTCATTGGTAGAATTAAACTTGCCCATAGATCTTTTTTCTATTGAATAATTACCTAATGCATATTCCAAGCTTCCTGGAATACCCAAAATGCTAATCTCATCATTGGAGGTATTTAAACTTATATGACCTAAATGGCCGGCCATCTGGTTTAATCCTTGATATAGTTCCCCATTAATCAAAATCCCCCCTCCTACACCAGTGCCTAAAGTCAATAATATTGCATTTTTGTAGCCTTTTATTGCCCCATATTTTGTTTCAGCCATCAGTGCGGCATGGGCATCATTCAATACAAAAGTTCTTGTTTTAAAATACTCTTCCCATATAAAATTTTCTAAACCAAATAGCCTATTTGGCAGATGGGCTATACATTTATTAGTTTCAGACGCCAATCCAGGGGCAGATAAGCCAATAATATCTATTCTTTCTTTACTTGCTTCTTCTAAATATTTTACCATTGCAAGCACATTGGCTTTCCATTTACCTTCAGAATCGTCTTTGGTTGGAATAAAATGTTTATATAAAATTTCACCAGATTCATTCATCAAAACCCCTTTAACATTAGTTCCTCCTAAATCTATTCCTATGGCAGTTTTCATTGAATTTTAGTGATTTTCGTTATTTAAATCTTTGATATCTAAGGTTTTTTCAAAAAAACAATTGACCCAAGAGCAATTCAGAATAAAAAAAAGTGTTTCACAAAATTCCATCGGATACAAATTTTTATTTAATATTGACCTTCAGAAACTTCCCACCCACCATCTACATAAAGTGTTTGACCTGTGGTAAAATTTGAAGCATTAGACATAAAATACACGGCTGCACCGTCTAAATCTTCAGGCTTCCCATTTCTTCCTCCATCCAAAGGTTGTTTAGTTTTAATGAAATTCATTATTTGCTCATCTTTACTTGCTCGTTCAGACATTGGCGTGGCTACCAAAGCAGGGGCTAGCAAATTAATTCTAATATTATCTTTAGCGTAATAGGATGCCAATGATTTTGTAAAACCTGTAACAGCAGATTTAGCGGCAGCATAAGCGTGAGTAACAAAAAAATGGGGAGAAGGTGAAAAACCCAAAACTGAACTCATGTTTAATATGGTTCCTGCCTGTCCTAATTCTAAAAATTTCTTTATGGCTGCTTGATTAGAAAGCATCAAACTCGTTAAATTTAGCTCAAAAGTTTTATTCCATCCTTTTAATGTTAGTTTATGCAGAGGACCATCTCCAAATTTTCGTCCGCTGCCACCCGCCACATGATATAATCCGTCGAAACCCCCAAACTCTGATATGCAAGTATCAATGGCATTAATCGCCGTTTTAGGATTAGCCGCATCTCCAATTATTGCTTTAGCGTTTTCTCCAAGATTAATTTCTGAAGACAAACAG
>DAIQBE010000101.1:0-8775 GCA_036781325.1 Leadbetterella sp.
TAAAAATATAATATTAGTTATAGATATAAATATTTATCAAACAAACTTTTATTTGGTTAATCTTCGAAATGAGATTATTGAGCAGACTTCTGTAGAAGTTAATATTAATGATCATGAAATAATTAATGTAATAAAAAATGCGGCTAGAAATTTTATTTTGGATAAATCTATTTGGGCGATTGGGATTTCATCCCCAGGTTTGTTAAGCTCTGAAAACGGTATAAATTTCACGTATCCTCATTTAAATAGGGACAACTTATCGCTGGCAATGCTAATAGGCAATGCCTTGGAATTGCCTACATTTATAAGCCATGATACGCAAGCATCTATTCTTGGCGAGCATCATTTTGGATTAGCAAAAAACATGAAAAATGTATTGCTAATTAATTTAGATTGGGGAATTGGCCTGGGTATTTTAAGTAACGGACAGATTATTAAAGGAACAGATGGATTTGCAGGAGAGCTAGGACATATCCAAATTAAACCTGACGGGAAATTGTGCCATTGTGGGAAAAAAGGGTGCTTAGAAACTGTTGCCTCTGCTTTAGCTTTAGTAAACAATGCAAAAGAAGGATTGGCAGCTGGAAAATCATCTACTTTATCCCTAAATAAGGAAGTGGTAAGGTTAGAAGACATAATTGAAGCTGCCCTTAAAGGGGACGAATTTTCAATTGATTTGATTTTTGATATTGGAAAAGAATTAGGGAAAGGACTTTCCATAGCCATACACATGTTTAATCCGGAAATTATCATTATTGACGGTATTTTATCTAAAGCAGGGGAGCTTATAGTTTCAACTTTGTATCAAGCCATTAATAAATATTGTTTATTAGATTTTAAAAAAAATCTTCAAATTAGAATATCACCAATGGGCGAAAAAGCAAAAATTTTTGGTATAAAATCCCTGGTTTTTGATAAAATGATAACTAATTAGGGTGTTTTTTTTGAAGTAATATTTCTATTTTTGAAAACCATAAAAAAGCTAAGTAAAAGCTTCTTGCCTAATAAGAACTAAATTCGTAATATTGTAAAATTTTCTTCTTTATAATTAATGCAGGCACTTAGCACCAGACATCTACTTGGTATTAAAGACATCAACGAAAATGATATTAATCTAATTCTTGAAACTGCTAAGGAATTTAAAGATGTTATAAATAGACCTATAAAGAAAGTACCTTCGCTTCGAGACATAACTATAGCAAATGTTTTTTTCGAGAATTCTACTAGAACCAGGCTTTCTTTTGAACTTGCTGAAAAACGACTTTCAGCCGATACCATCAATTTTTCCTCAGCAGGTAGTTCAGTTAAAAAAGGGGAAACACTCCTAGACACCGTAAATAATATATTAGCAATGAAGGTTGATATGGTGGTGATGCGCCATAGTAGCCCAGGAGCCCCCCATTTTTTGTCAAACAATATAAAAGCGAATATAGTTAATGCCGGAGACGGAACCCACGAACACCCTACGCAGGCACTTTTAGATTCATATTCAATAAAAGAACAATTGGGTGATATTTATGGAAAAAAAATAGTAATTATTGGAGACATTTTGCATTCAAGGGTTGCACTATCCAATATATTTTGTCTTCAGAAATTAGGTGCGGAAGTTAGGGTTTGTGGTCCACAAACACTTATTCCTAAACATTTACCTGAATTAGGTGTAAAAGTTTTTGATAGAGTTAAAGATGCTTTAGCTTGGTGCGACGTGGCTAATGTTTTAAGGATTCAATTAGAAAGACAGCAGTTAAAATATTTTCCTTCTTTACGAGAATATGCATTGTACTTTGGAATAAATAAAAAAATGCTCGACGATTTAGATAAGAAAATTGTTTTGATGCATCCTGGCCCTATAAATAGGGGAGTGGAACTTAGTTCTGATGCAGCTGATTCTGATCATTCTATTATTTTAGACCAAGTTGAAAACGGAGTAGCAATTAGAATGGCAGTTTTATATCTCCTTTCTCAAAATAACTAATGGACCTAACCGCAACAAAAGAAATAGCCGAAAATCTGGCAATCGCTTTTAATTTCTCTATAGATATGGAGAAACTTCAAGAAGATTTACAACCTCAGATTCTGATTCCTACAGAAAAACTGTTTAGTGTTACCTCTTATTTAAATCAATCTTCCGCTTATTATTTTGATTTTTTAAATTGCATTTCCGCAATAGATAACGGAATCGAAGCACAAACTATAGATATCATTTATCATCTAACATCTATTCCATTTGGCCGAAGTTTAATTTTAAAAATTCAAATAAATCGTCAACTTACCTCCGAAACTTCTGTTGCCTCTTTATCAGATATTTGGAAAACTGCCGATTGGCATGAACGAGAAATTTATGATTTTTTCGGAATTAAATTCGAAAACCACCCCGATTTAAGAAGGATTTTGTTACCAGCCGACTGGGAAGGCTTTCCAATGAGGAAAGACTATCAAGAACAAGAAACATATCATGGCATAAAAGTTAAATATTGAAATGCTAAAAATTGGGCTTATTTCTGATACCCATTCTTATCTAGATCCAAACGTTTTTATGCATTTTGAGACTTGTGATGAAATATGGCATATTGGGGATATAGGACAAGTGGATGTTATTCAAAAACTTTCTGATTTTAAACCTACAAAAGCCGTTTTTGGAAATATTGACGCACAAGATGTTCGAGAGCTTTATCCAGAAAATATGATTTTTGAATTAGAAGGCTTAAAGATTCTTATGACTCATATTGGTGCTTTACCCCCTTCTTACAATCCGAGAATTAGAGAATTATTGAAAAAACATCAGCCTAATTTGTTTATTTGTGGACATTCTCATATTTTACGAGTAATTAAAGATATTAAATACAACAACTTATTGTATATAAATCCTGGAGCAGCTGGAAAACATGGTTTTCATAAAATTAGAACTATTATGAGAATGGATTTAGGAGATGGAAAAATAAAAAATATGGAAGTGATTGAATTGGGAACGAGATGATAATTTTTAAAAAATGTAGTAGTTTATTTTTGGTAGCCGCAATAAATCTTTCGGTTATACAAAGTATGTATGGGCAGTTGTCACAAAATAATGAAATTCATATTCCTATAAACATAGACAAAGAGGAAGATTTTACAGTTTTGCCTCTTAAAGAAAAAGGGATTTTAGTTTTAAATTCTCAATCTACTTTATTCGGTAAAAAAGCATTTCTAAATTTTTTGAAATTTGATTCAACTCTAACACTACAATGGGAAACAAAATTTGAAATCGGAGACAATTTTGAGTTAGAAAAATATTTTTTTAATTTAGATAATCTATATTGTTTGTTTAAAGAAACTGAAAAAACCAATATCAAAATACTAAAACTTGATTTAGAAAAAGGGTTTGGTTTTTTAACAGAAGCAAAAATGTTAACAAAAATGGACATAGAGTTTTTTGCGGCTGTAGGTAACAAAGTAATAATAGGAGGAAAATATAACGATAGACCTGTGGTTGAATTAGGCCGATTATTTGATGCTTCTTTTAAGGTTCTTCCACATTTACATGCAAATAATGTAAAATTAAGCGCGATAGAGGTTAATGAAGAAACCGATGAAATTTACGTAATGCACAGAGATGATAGGAAATGTAACTTTAGTTTTTCGATTTATGATTATGAAGGAAGGTTAGTTAAGATAATGGAATTAGGGGGCAAAAATAAAGTTATTTTGTCAGGTAAAATAATTACTTTGCCCAATAATAAACTAATGCTTTCAGGGAATTTTTCCGAAAACTGTTCTGATTTTTCTACTGGATTTTATCTAATGCCTTTGGCAAATCAAGAGGAAATTAAATTTTTTTATTTCGCAGATTTAAAGAATTTCTATAGCTATTTGCCCCTTAAAAGGCAAGAGAAAATCACTGCTAGGATGAATACTAAAAAAGCTAAAGGAAAAGATATCAAGATGAGATATAGAATAAATTTACATGAACCCATAAGCATAGGAAACGAAATTACTTTATTGGCTGAAGTTTATTATCCCGAATATAAGAATACAGTTATGTTAGAAAGGAGTATTCTTAATTCCATGTCAACTAGGCCTTCAAAAGAATATAATAATTATAAATTTACCCATGCATTAATTTGTACGTTTGATACTACAGGAACAAAAACATGGGATTACAGTATAAATCTTAAAAATTTAGAAAGTACAACTTTAAATGAAAAAGTGCAAATTACAGTGTATGAGGAGGGTTATTTAGTTGCTTATCCAAAAGAAGAGTTAATTAATTCAAATTTTATTACTAAAAATTTTGAATCTAAAGATTTTTCTACTCTTGATATGAAAAAAAATGATGAAAAGAAAATTGGTGTTTCTGATTTGACTTTAGACCTTGTTTCCTGGTTTGATCATACGTACTTGGCATTTGGAAACAAAACTATACGAGCAGAAAGTGGAATAATTTCGAAAGAGTATTTTTATATCTCAAAGCTAAAATATACAAGTCCTCTTTAATTTTGAATTATTTTTTTTAATATCCAAATTATTAAATTTAATAATAGGCTAATTATCAGCATGGTAGTGATAGGAAAATAGATTTTAAAATTAGTTTTTTCTATTCTTATATCTCCAGGTAGTTTTCCGAACCACGAAAATTTGTCTCCCCAAAAGTATATTAACACCCCAAAAATCAATAGTAATGAACCAATAAAAATAATTATTTTACCATATTGAACATTCATTTATTCCAAATTTAATCGTTAAATTAATATTTAAAACCTCCAATTTGTTCATATTAAAAGTAAAATAAAAATAGGTGTAATGATTTAAACATATTTTAATTTTCTAATCTATAGAGGTTAATTACTTTTTAAAAATTTAAATGACAATTAAGCCATCCTTTGTCATATTTGGTTTCGTATTTATTATAAAAATTAATTGCAGTTTCATTCCAATCTAAAACTTGCCACATCATTCCTGAGCATTGACTTTCTTTGGCATGTTCTATAATTTTATCGAACAGCAATTTGCCAATTCCATTTCCTCTCGCTTCTTTAGTTACTATTAAATCTTCTAAATACAATCTTTTGCCTTTCCACGTAGAATATCTGTAATAATATAAAGCCATGCCTAAAATTTTATCGTTTTCATGGGCAAGATAACAGCCAAAAGAAGGATTATTGGAGAAACCTTCAAAAAGCATTCTTTCTTCTGTATTTATTACTTCTTCTGGGGCATTTTCAAAAGCTGCCAATTCTTTTACCAATCGCATTATTGCTGGTACATCTTTCGAAATTGCTTTTCTTATTTCAATCATATTTTTTTATTTATGCTGCAAATAATGGTCCCATTTATCTAAAACTGTGGTAAAATCTGCAGGTAATTCAGAATCAAACTGCATCCACTCTTTAGTTCCTGGATGTACAAAGCCCAAGGATTTAGCATGTAATGCTTGCCTAGGAATAATATCAAAACAGTTTTCTACAAATTGTTTATATTTTGAAAACAAGTCACCTCTTAACACTTTGTCGCCACCATAAGCAGCATCATTAAATAATGGATGACCTATATGTTTCATATGAGCTCTAATTTGATGAGTTCGCCCGGTTTCTAAATTACATTGAATTAGTGAAACATATCGCATGTTTTTTAAAACCTTGTAATGGGTTATTGCCGTTTTTCCGTGGTCACCCTCTGGAAAGACATCAGAAACTCTACGGTCCTTAAAACCTCTTCCAATATTTGCGTTAATAGTTCCTTCGGATTCTTTAGGTTCACCCCAAATCAAAGCATTGTAGGTTCTTTCTGTAGTATGGTCTGCAAATTGTTTCGCTAAAAATTGCATAGCAAATTCAGTTTTAGCAATTACCAATAAACCAGAAGTCCCTTTGTCAATTCTATGTACCAATCCTGGTCTAATAGTGCCATTTTGAGAGGTTGGTAGATTAGCAAAATGATGAACCAAAGCATTTACTAAAGTACCCGTCCAGTTTCCATGCCCAGGATGTACCACCATTTCTGGTGATTTATTGATAATCATTATTTCATCATCCTCATAAACAATATTTAATGGAATATCCTCTGGCAAAACTTCCGTTGGTTCTCTTGGAGCATGAGCTAGAGAAATGTTTATCAAATCATTCGGTTTAACTTTGTAACTTGATTTTATAGAATTCTTATTTACCTTTACGGACTCAGTATCAATTGCATTTTGAATACGTGTTCTAGAGACATTTTTTAAATGATGAGATAAATATTTATCTAACCTCATTGGAGATTGACCTGGGTCTACCTGAATGTTATAAAACTCTATCAGGTTGTCTTCTTCATCATCGAACAGGTCTTTATTTTGATCCATTTTTTGTATTTATTTGCAAATTTCGTTAAATATGCTTGAATTTGAAAAAATAATAAATATTCCTACCCCAATAATTGAAATATTTGATCCATTGTTTGAAGAAAAAATGGTAAAAGTATTCGTAAAGAGGGACGATTTGTGCCATCCCTTAGTTTCAGGCAATAAATTTAGAAAACTAAAATATAATTTATTGCAAGCAAAAATATATGGTAAAAATAAAATTTTAACTTTTGGTGGAGCGTATTCAAATCATGTTGCGGCTGTAGCAGAAGCTGCAAAACTTTTTGGTTTTGAGGCTACTATTATCATTAGAGGGGACGAATTGAATGAAAATAGTAGCCCAACGTTACAATTGGCTTTTAATAAAGGAGTAGAATTAGTTTTTGTTAGCAGAACAGCATATAGAGATAAATTATTTTTTGAAGAAAAGTATAAAGCAACTCATTTTATTATTCCTGAAGGAGGCACAAACAGCTTAGCTTTAAAAGGAGTTTCTGAAATGGTGGATGAAATTGTGAATTTCTCTCCTAATTTCGATTTTATTTGTACTGCCATAGGCACAGGAGGTACAATGGCAGGTATCTGTTCCAATTCAATTTATAATGGAAAAATATTGGGGGTTTCTGTTTTAAAAAATGGAGAATTTTTAAAAAAAACTATTTCTAACTTAATGAATTCAGAATTTCCAAATAATTCTTTTATCGAATTAGATTTCCATTTTGGTGGTTATGCAAAATTTAATGATAATCTGCTTAATTTCATTGATTATTTTGAAAAAGAGCATGGATTCTTGATTGATCAAGTTTATACGGGGAAATTATTTTATTCAGTTTATGAAAAAATAAAAAATAATTTTTTTCAAAAAGGTTCAAATATTATTGTGATTCATACCGGGGGACTACAAGGTAAAATAAAAAAGGATTGAACTCGTTTAGTCCAATCCTTTAAGATTTGTATAATATTTTTTATTAATCTAAAGCTATGCTGGAGATTAAAGTGTTGGTATCTATTTCGTTGTTTATAACTTTCACTATTACTTGATCCTTGATTTTTGCATCAAGAGTTAATTCAATTTTTTCTTTAGAATTTTTGTCAATAAATATATAAGAGTCCCCATATTTTACTGCTCCAAATCCTTCAGAGAAATCTATAGCCTTATCATAAATGATTGGAATAACTAACTTTCCTTTATTATCAATATAGCCGTACCTTTTGTTAACACTAACAACTGCCATACCATCAGAAAAGCTTCTAATACTTTCAAAAATCGGATCAACTATGGCTTTACCTTTTTGATCCATAAAACCCCATAAACCAAATTGTTTGAAAGCTAGCAATCCCTCTGATGATTCTTCAATATATTGATAATCAGATAAAATTTCTTCACCTTTTGAATTTAAGATTCCAAATTTTCCATTTTTAGAAAATACAGCTATATCATTAGTAAACTGACCAATATTTTCATATTCAAAAGAAGCAACTTCTTTATTTTTCTTATTTATCAGTCCTGTTTTACCATTTAATTTTACTGTAGCTAATCCATTGGTAAAAACAGAGGCCATTTCATATTTAGGCTCAATAACTAATTTTCCTTTTGTATTAATAAACCCATACTTATCATCAATTTTAACGGCCGCTAATCCATTACTAAATGGAGTTGTAAAACTATAACTTGGCTCAATAATAATTTCTCCTCTGCTATCAATAAAGCCATATTTTCCTTCTATTTCCACCGCTGCTAATTCTTCGTTAAAACTCATCGCAAAATTAAATTTTGCAGGTATAACCTCTACTCCTTTTTGATTAATAAAGCCAAACTTATTGTCGATTTTAACAAGTGCTAAACCATTGGAAAAATTCTCGATATAATCGTATTTGAAATCAACAATTGGCAAACCATTGGAAGCAATCACTCCATATTTTTTTCCTTTTCTAGCCACTGCAAAATTTTCAGTGAAATCGTTTGAATAATCAAAATTAAAAGGAATGGCTAAACCACCATCTTTATTGATATATCCATATTTACCATTTAAAGAGATTTTAGAAAATCCATTAGAATATTTAAAACCTGCATTGAAAAAGGAATTATTTTGAGCGATAATGCTAGAATTTGCAACTATTAAAATTACAAATATTTTCGAGAGTTTTAATGTTAGATTCATTTTGTAAAAGGGAGTATTATTATGAATAATACATCTCAAATCTCATGCCATAAGTAAATGTTGGAGTTAAAATTATTTTTTATTTTTTTTATTTGTAAACCTAAAAGACATAAAAACAGCTAAAAATGTTGAAATTCAAGAATAATAGTAGATATTTTTAGCGTTTATTTAAAATTGGTTTCTTTAAATAATTTTATTGGGCAGTAGCAATTTTTGATTCAAAAAAAATAATTATTAATATAAATTAAAAGTTGGCACACACAAAATTGGATTCAAATTATTAAAATTTATTTTTTT
>DAIQBE010000102.1:0-8737 GCA_036781325.1 Leadbetterella sp.
ATTTTTTTTCATCAAAAAAATCATCTCTGAATTATTAACCAAATTCAACAAATAAATCTCAATAAATGTTGAATACAGCTTAAGATTTCTCCTTTCTATAAATGGTAGTAGGTGCAGCTTGCGCTTTAGCATAAATAGTCATATCTGCTATGGTTACATGTTCAGGTGCAAGCAGGCAGTAGGAAATTGCGTTTGCTATATCTTGAGCCAAAAGAGGATCAAAACCCTCATAAACTTTCTTAGCTTTAGCCTTATCTCCTTTAAAACGAACCATAGAAAACTCCGTTTCAACTGCTCCTGGAGCTATATTTGTAATTTTTATACCTTCTTTTGTCAAATCTAATCGCATACCTTCACTAAGAGCCTCCACACTTTTTTTGGTTGCACAGTAAACTGCTCCATTCTCATATGTAGTTTTTCCAGCTACTGAACTCAAATTTACGATATGGCCTTTTTGCCTTTCTACCATTATTGGAATCACTTTTTTGGACACGTATAATAGTCCTTTAATATTGCTTCCAATCATATTTTCCCAATCGTTCAAATCTCCATCTTGAATGGAGCCTAATCCGTGAGCATTGCCGGCATTATTAATTAAAACATCGATATTTTTCCAATCACTGCTTAGTGAGTTAAAAGCAGTCTCAACTTGGGAAAAATCACTAACATCAAAAGTCAGAATAACGGATTTTACTTTCGAACCTATTTCCAATTTTAATTTATTCAAGTTTTCTTGCCTTCTCCCACATAATATTAAATCGTAACCATTTTTTGCCAATTCCAATGCCGTAGCATATCCAATTCCGGAAGAAGCTCCTGTAATTAATGCAATTTTATTCATTTTAATAATTTTCTATATGATTCTGTTTTGTCGGGGTCCAAACTGGACAAAATATTGTATGCCTGTTGTTTTTCTTGCTTACTAGCTTCTGAAAATATATTGATCAATTCCAGCGCTTTAGCATCAAAAAAAGCATTTATTAAGGCAGAGTTCGGCTTAAGATTAGCTGTTGTTTTAATTACTTGCAAAAATTCTAATATCATTTTTCTTGCTTTGGAAGGATTTGCTCCAAAGTCATCTAATGCTAATCTGTGATATTCATAAAAGCCCTCTCTGTAATTGTTAAATTGTTGACTTCTAATGTTTTCTATAATCCAATATCTATTTCTTGTGTCTGTGTCTCTGGTCCAAGCACCTCCAATTGCATTTCCTGCTAAATTAGTAATATTAAATGCCCGTTCAATATACGGATTTCCACCTAGTTTAGAAAACGAATCATAATCGATAGCTAAAGCAATCAAAGAATTAAATGCCAAAAATGAAGTTAGATTATTAGAAAAGTTTTGCTCATTAAATATCATTTGGCGATCTTCTGGTGCAAAAGAAAAATCAATTGACCTGTCAATAAATTGGAAAATTATTGTCTCGTTCATAGAGCCAAAAATTGGCCTTGCTACCTGAAATTGGGCATTACCACTGAATTTGTTTTGAGCTGGAGATTTTAAAATATTTATAACTAAACTACATTTTATTTTTTCTCGCTCTGAAAATATATCGTTTGTCCATCTTTGGTTATTCATAAAGTCACTTATCGCTAGTTCTATCTGTGGAAACAGAGATTTGTCTACCGAAACACCAACAGAAGCCATCGCCGAAGAATTGATAGTAACTTTACAAGATAATTCTTGTGATAAAACTTCACTTGTGGCAAATAAAAAAAAGATTAAAAAAAAGTTTTTCATTTATTAGTTAGATTTTAAATATCCTAAAACTTCATGCATAATATCTTGAGCAACCAGTTCTTTGGATTTGAGCTCAAATTCCTTCTTATTCCCATTTTTTTGAATAATCGTAATTTTATTTGTATCAAAACGAAATCCAGCACCTTTATCTTGTAAAGAATTCAAAACAACTAAGTCGAAATTTTTTCTACTTAACTTTGACAAAGCATTTAAAAGTTCATCATTGGTTTCTAGAGCAAACCCTACATGAATCTGATTAGAAGATTTTTTTTTGCCTAATTCTGCGGCAATATCTACGGTTTTTTTTAGTTCTATAGACATTTCACTGCCTTTTTTCTTAATTTTTTGACTAGAAAAAATTGCAGGAGCATAATCAGCAACTGCTGCTGAAAATATAACAATATCAGATTCTTTGTGATTTTCATCCATCTTTTCCATCATTTCTTGAGCAGAATTTACAGAAATAGTTTTCACAAAAGAAATTTCTTGAAGACTTGTTGGTCCTGAAATCAAAGTAACTTGAGCTCCTGCCATAGCAAATGATTTAGCAATTTCATATCCCATTTTACCAGAAGAATGATTACTAATAAATCTAACGGGGTCTATTGCCTCTTGCGTAGGTCCAGCTGAAATTAGTACCTTTTTCCCTTTTAAAATAGGAATTTGGGCAAAATTCGCCTCCAAGTATTTCAATATTTGGTCAGGTTCAGCCATTCGACCTTTTCCTTCTAATCCTGAAGCCAATTCCCCTTCAGTAGGTTCAATAATTTGATTTCCATTTTTTGTCAGAATTTCTAAATTATTTCTTGTTGAAAAATGACTATACATGTCTAAATCCATTGCTGGAGCAAAAAACACTTTACAACGAGCAGAAAGATAGGTTGCAACCAACAAGTTATCACAAAACCCATTTGCACATTTGGCTAAAGTATTCGCAGTCGCTGGCGCAATCAGCATTACATCTGCCCATAAACCAAGCTCTACGTGATTATTCCAATCACCTGTCTCCGTTGTGGAAAAACTGGAAAGTACTGGGTTTTTAGAAAGTGTGGCTAGTGTAAGAGGGGTAATAAAAGTTTTAGCAGATTCAGTCATTACTATTTTAATGTTTGCGCATTCTTTTATTAATAGCCTAACCAATAATGCGATTTTATAGGCTGAGATACTCCCACTAACTCCAATTAAAATATTTTTGTTTTTTAAATACATTGGGTTTCAATCTGATTGAACTGTAAATTTAAGACATAATGTGAGATTAATAATGTTCTAAAATAGAAATAAAAGTCAGGTTTATTCACTTTCTAAATTATTTAATTATAGCAGCCTATTAAATCAAAAAAATGATAAATATAATTTCGAATCGCTTTTTCATTTATTTCTACTACTATTTAAATTTTAAAATATTACTTCAATATTATCGCAATAGAACTCAAAGACGTAAATTGCTGTCGAAATGAATAAAAGAAATTTTAAATTAGACTTATCTTCAAATAAAATATTTGAAATAGTTAGGCTCGCAACCAATAATTTAGGCCTTGAATCCTATGTTATAGGTGGTTTTGTAAGAGATTTGATTCTAAATCGACCGAATAAAGATATTGATTTTGTGACACTTGGTAGTGGAATTGAATTGGCAAAAATGTCTGCTTCATTAATAAACGATGAATTGAAAGTTAATTACTTTAAAAATTTCGGTACTGCACAGTTTAATTTTGCAGACTTTGATATTGAATTTGTAGGGGCAAGAAAAGAATCCTATAGGTCAGATTCTAGAAAACCAATGGTAGAGAATGGCACTTTAGACGAGGATCAAAAGAGACGAGACTTTACTATTAATGCCATGGGAATTTCGCTTAATAAAGGAAATTTTGGTGAATTGATTGACCCTTTCGATGGTTTAAAAGATCTAACTTTAAAAATAATTAGGACTCCATTAGACCCTGAAATAACATTTTCTGACGATCCATTAAGAATGATGCGAGCAATTAGATTTGCATCTCAATTGGGGTTTGACATTGAAACAGAGACTTTTTTAGCAATAAAAAACATGAAAGATAGAATTTCAATTGTCTCTCAAGAAAGAATTACTGATGAACTTAATAAAATAATTCTATCTAAAACACCTTCTTATGGATTTAAACTCCTTCATCAAACTGGCTTACTTGCAATAATTTTCCCAGAATTCATCAATCTTTTGGGAATAGAAACACAAGATGGCAAAGGCCATAAAGATAATTTTTATCATACCCTGCAAGTCTTAGATAATACTTCCATAAAATCTAATGACTTATGGCTTAGATGGGCGGCTATTTTACATGATATAGCCAAACCAGCTACAAAAAAATTTCATCCAAAAGTAGGATGGAGTTTTCATGGTCATGAAGAACTTGGAGCAAGATGGGTTAAAGGAATTTTCAGGAAAATGAAGTTGCCACTTGACGAAAAAATGAGAAAAGTAACTAATCTTGTCCGATTACATTTAAGACCTATAGCGCTTGCTAAAGAAGGAGTTACCGATTCTGCGATTCGCAGATTATTAGTAGAGGCAGGCGAAGACATTGAATTTTTAATGATTCTTTGTAGGGCTGATATTACTTCCAAAGATCCAACAAGGGTAAAAAAATACTTAAAAAATTTCGATAAAGTAGAAGAACTCCTTATCGAAATTGAATCAAAAGATAAGTTGAGAAGTTTTCAACCTGTAATAACCGGTGAAATAATTATGGAAATCTTTGATTTACCTCCTTCCAAAGAAGTTGGAAAACTAAAACAAGAAATAAGGGATGCAATATTAGATTGTAAAATTGAAAATGAAATTGAAACCGCCTATGCTTTTTTAATAGAAATAGGCAAAAAAATGGGTTTTAAAGCAGTAAAGAAGTTGAACCAACTTAATTCAATTTCTTGAGTCAAAATTTAATAAGATTAATATACTTCAATAATTTCTATTACTAATACTTTTCAAAATAGAGGATCCTAAGGAACATTCCATGCATCTTTTCTTTGTACAAAATTCATTATATTGCTCAATTACTGCTTGAGAATCAAAACTAGATTTAATTTTTAAACCTAGGTTTTCCCATTTCTCAGTAATCGTATTTTTCTCAGGTTTCAGTTTCCCTAAAATTTCAATAGCTCTTTCAAAATACTCAGGCAAACCTGTAGAAAAAGAATAGGCTGCTAATAAGCTCACGGTGGTATTAATAATTACATTCTCTATAGAACTAATTCCTATACCTTTAAGCAAAACTTTTGATTTTTTATCAAAGTCATAATGAGTTTGCCAATATTTAGAAGGAAGTATTTGAAGCAACTTAATTATGTTTTCTTTTTGAGCGTTTAATACAAAATCAAGAAAAAAACTTCTTGAGTTATTAATAATTGAAGCAAACTGATGCAATCTTATACTTGGGAAATTCGATGGTCTAGTTCTGAGATATTTCCACTGATGTTTAGAAATTGAAAGACTTTGAAGACCATATTTATTGGCTAAATAATTGTATTCGGCTTCTAGTTTTTTGGAGTAATCATCTACGGAATCATTTAGAAATCCCGCTTGACCAAAACAAAGTGCTTCTATCTGAAATAAATTACCTTGATGCTTTTTAATTATTTTCAATGGTAAAACCTCCGCTAATCTTAAAAACACCTCTGAATTAAGTTTAAATCCAAAATTTCGAGCTAAAATTTGATAAGAAGTTTCTTCCCAATCTTGTTTATTTTTAATTAAAATAGCGTTTATTTCATTTGCCTTTCTTTCTAATCTGTTAGCTAAAGCTTTATCAAGCATTGATAATTTCGAAATTTCAGAAAATTCTTTAAAAAAAGTATCACATGGGATATCCTTTTTATTCAAAACTAAGTTTCTATAATTATTTAAGGTATTTTCAAAAACTATGTTTTTTAGTTCTAAAGTTGGGACAATGCTTCCGTTTACCCTCCTTATAACTTCATTATGATTCCAAACAACATGTAATATCACATTATCATATGATAAATCACTTTGATGTTTATGATTTATCCATTCCGATGAATTACAGTGAATCTCCACTTGTCCAGCCCATTCCACACCGTCAAACATAATTCTAGCATTACTAAAATCTGGACCTGCATCAAAATTTTTCTGACCTACCTTCAGTATGCTTAAGTTATGATTTTCTTTAGAAAGCAAATTAGATTTATCAAATTGTTGAAATTGCCATACATATTGTAGAAAATCTTCAGTCATATATTTAAAGATAAAGAGCCAAATAATTCTTCATTTCTAATTGTATTTTTTCTGATTCGAATGCAGCTCTTTCTGCAAAATCATTTTCTGATGAAGCATAAATTATCCCCCTAGAAGAATTCACTAATAAACCACAAGAACTATTCATTCCTAATTTTGACACTTCTTCTAAACTCCCACCTTGAGCACCGACACCAGGAATAAGAAGAAAATGATTTGGAACAATTTGTCTTACTTTAGTCAAGCTTTCAGCCTGAGTAGCTCCTACTACATACATAAGTCTTTCATCATCAGCCCATGTACTGGAAGTTTTCAAAACCTCTTCAAAAAGTTGGCACCCATGCTGCAATTGTAAAAATTGAAAATTTTTAGATCCTTCATTGGAGGTTAAAGCCAATAAAATAACCCATTTTTCGGGAAATTCTAAAAAAGGTTCTACTGAATCTTTACCCATGTAGGGTGCTACTGTTACTGAGTCAAATGACATACCTGAGGCTGATTTGTCAAAAAATGCGCGAGCATAAAGATGAGAAGTGTTGCCAATGTCACCTCTTTTAGCATCGGCAATAGTAAAACAATTCTGGGGAATATATTCTAAGGTTTTTCTTAAACTTTCCCAACCTTTTGTGCCAGATGCTTCGTAAAAAGCTATATTTGGCTTATATGCAACACAAAAATCAGATGTAGCATCTATAATTCTTTTATTAAATTCATAAATCGGGTCTTCAAAATCCAATAAAAACTTAGGTATTTTTTTTATATCGGAATCCAAGCCAATACATAAATAAGAATTCTTTCGTACTATTTCACTGAACAATTGCTGCTTGGTCATTTTATAATATTTTTATGCGAAAGTATAACTTTCAAAAAGATAAAAAAAGAAGATGCTAAATAAATGGGCAGAATACTTTTTTTTATTTATTTTTGTCAAAATTTACAACTATTCTACTTTATGGTATTCAAAGAAACTTATATTGAAGGCTTAATTGAAATTACCCCAAAAGTATTTAAAGATGAAAGAGGTTATTTCTTTGAGAATTATCAGCAGGAAGAATTTAAAAAAAACGGAATAACTGAAAATTTTGTTCAAGGAAATCAATCATTTTCCATAAAAGGTGTTTTGAGAGGCTTACATTTCCAATCAGAACCATATGGCCAAGGAAAGCTAGTACGAGTAATTTCTGGAAGCGTTCTAGATGTAGCTGTTGATCTACGTCCTGACTCATCTACTTTTGGACAATACGAGGTTTTTAATTTATCGGGAGAAAACAAAAAAATGGTGTATATACCTTCAGGTTTCGCACATGGATTTTATACTATTGAAGATGCTATTTTTAGTTATGAATGTACAAATCTATATAATAAGGCCTCGGAATCAGGAATTTTATGGAACGATCCAACTTTAAATGTCAACTGGGAAGTTTCAAATCCAATAGTTTCTCAAAAAGATTTAGAATTGCCAACTTTCGCTGAAATCTTTTCTTTAAAATGATTATTTAGGTTATTTTTTTTCTTTTTTGTTTCAATTTAATACCTTTAGTATCTTCAGGTTGTTTTTTTTTATAATTAATCTGAAATCATAAAAGATAAAACTGAATTCATCTTCTAAAAAGAATCAATTGTAATAATCGAATCAAATTTCTAATATAATAATCAATTAAAAGAGTCTCAAACCATCAATCAAAGCACACTTTAAAGCTTATACAATTAAAATAACTAGGAAATATTAATCTTTTTTGCAGAACTTAGAAAATTACATTGAAAAGTCTCTTTGACGAACTGCTTCAAAAAGTATCAATGCAGCAGCCACTGATACATTTAATGAATCTACTTTGCCTTTTAAAGGAATTTTAACTTTAGTATCCGAAAGAGCAATTAGATTGTCTGAAATTCCGTCTTCTTCAGATCCCATTATGATGGCAGTAGGAATAGTAAGATCCGAGTTATACAAAAAATCATTGGCTTTTTCGGTGCATGATACAATTTGAAAACCAGAATTTCTTAAATAATTAACTGTATTTGAAAGATCATTTTCTCTACAAACGGGAATAAAGTTTAATGCTCCAGAAGAAGTTTTCATAGCATCTCCATTTAATTGAGCACTCCCTCTGGTAGGAATTACAATAGCATGTACTCCACTACATTCAGCCGAACGACAAATAGCACCAAAATTTCTAACATCAGTAATTCTATCCAAAACCAATATTAACGGCGTTTCTCCTAACTCAAAAGTGTTTGCAACGATATTTGAAAGCAATGAAAAATTAACAGGAGAAACAAAAGCCACCACTCCTTGATGGTTTTTCATTGTAATTCTTTGAAGTTTTTCTAATGGAACCTTTTGAATTGGAACTCCCCTATCCCTAGCTAATTTTTCAATTTCCTCGATATGCTTCAGGTCTTTTTGAAGTACTATTTTGTCAATTTCTTTTTCACCACGAAGGGTTTCTAAAACAGATTGAATTCCAAAGACAAAATCTTCTTTACTCGGCCTGTTTACTGGCTTATAAAATTTCTTTCCAGGCTCTTCACCATCTCTAACTACTCCACTACGTTTCCTATTCTCCATGCTTCAACATAAGGGTACCAAAATGAACTATATTCCGGATATCTGACCAATTCAAAGCTTTGGTCAGAAAAAACATTGGACTTTCGATAAAATGTAAATATTATTTCTGAATTATTCTGATTTTGCGCATAAAGCCAAACCTCTCTTTGTCTATTACGTTGTACCCTACTGGGAGGCCCCATAATTACAAAAACCAT
>DAIQBE010000103.1:0-8718 GCA_036781325.1 Leadbetterella sp.
TTTACAAAAGAAAGTTTACCATAATACTATCACTTAAACCAAGATTAGTATTAAAACCTACCTTTGAATGATAACCAAATTTACAAGAACCTATCTTTTAATTCTGAATTTGGTAACCAACAAGATGCTCTTTTCCCAAACCATTTAAACCGGTTACTAGAAATCAAATCATATACAAAGTCAGTAAAAAATAAAGGCAAAAAACTAAAAAAACCTAGCCAAGAATAGTTTGGAAGATGTTTAACAATCTTAAAAATTGCTTTGGATTTTTTAAAATATTGGCCATCTTGAATTAAAATCAAAGTAGAAAAATCTTGTGCAGATAAATTATTTTTCTTTAAAAAGTTTTGAGCGAATTCAGATTGCAAGGAAGCAAATTTAAAATAGGAATTTTTATCGTTTTTTATGACAATTTGTACCGCAGAATTACAAAGATTACAAACTCCATCAAACAAAATCACCTGGGAATGCATAAAAAAAGCCCTAAAAGGGCCGTGTTTTAGAATATTTTTTCATAAGGTAGACGACTCAAAATCAAAAGTAAAGCTAATCCAAAATAAATCATAGAAACTTTAAATTTACGTCCATTTCCAATGGCTCTTTTGGATTTTGCATTCCCTATTGTAGCTAAAACAACAGCGATTATATTAGTAAAAGGATGCTCAATTATTGCTTTTCTTGTAGAAGCATCTTTCATTGCTGTGCCCATATCAGCAAACGCATTTTGAGCTATTGGAGAAATTATTAATAATATTATGCCTAATAGCAACATGATATGAGTGGAAACTAAAGCAAAAACATTAATTTTTCTGTGAGTATCTTCAAATATTTTTTCAGAATTAGAACCTATTGCACCGTTTATTGTAGCGAAAGCCAAAAGACCTAATGATATAAAAGCAATCCAATGATGAGCCTGAAGAATAATAGAATACATAATTATAAATTTTAAAGTTTTTCAAAATTAATGGAATATTTCCTAATAAACACTCAAAAAACAAAAATTTGATTTGATAAAATTTAATTATTGTATATTTTTTGATGATAAGCTTTAAATTGCCATTAATTTCTATTTCATTCTATCGAAAACAAACCAAAAATTTTAATGAAAAAATGGTATGAATTTATTCCGCACCCTGTAATAATTCTATTCGGTATGATCGTTTTAGCGTGGCTATTTACTTATATAATACCAAGTGGAGAGTTTTCAAGAATGGATATCGATGGTAAACAAAAAGTTATCGCAGGTTCTTTTCATTTTGTAGAATCTGCCAGATTAAGCCCAATGGTAATTTTTAAATCTATGCCAAAAGGATACAAGGCGGCGATAGAAGTTATTTTTATTATCATTGCAAGCGGAATAATGTTTGGCACTTTAAATGCCACAGGGTCGGTAGAAAACGCGGTAGGTTCGTTTGTAAAAACTTTGGGAAAAAAGCAGCAAAATCTTCTCATTTTTGGCATGACATTCCTATATGGAATCTTGGGCATGTTTATAGGATACGAAAATAACATAGCTATGATTCCTATTGCAGCCGTTTTGAGTTTAGCCATAGGAGGAGATTTGGTCTTAGCTACTGGAATCGCAGTCGGAGGAGTAACAGTCGGTTTTGGACTTTCCCCATTTAATCCATATACTGTTGGAACTGCTCAACGTATTGCTGATTTGCCTTTATTTTCAGGAGCTACTTTAAGATTAATTTTATGCCTATTAGGACTAACAATTATGGCTTGGTATAATATTTATTATTTTAAAAAAATCAAAGAAAAGCCTTCAAAAGGTTTGGGAAATGATTTAGATTCTTCAGGATTTTCTCTTTCAAAACCATTAGAAACCTTTCAAATGAAATCGAAAGATTGGATAATCTTATCTTCATTTGTTATTATGTTTTTTGTTTTGATATATGGCGTATTCGAATTTAAATGGTACCTCAATGATATTTCGGCCTTATTCCTTGTATTCTCCTTGTTTCTCGTATTTTTTTTAAACAAAACCAACCTCGAAATAGGAGAATTAATACTTGAATCGGTAGCCAAGGTGGCTCCAGGAGCATTTATGGTGGGTTTTGCTGCTACCATTCGAATAGTTATGGAAGAAGGAAAAGTAAGTGATTCCATTACCTATTATTTAGCCAATTCATTAGCAGGTTTACCCAATTATTTGTCAGCAATTGGCATGGTTGCTACTCAAAGTTTAATGAACTTCATGATACCAAGCGGTAGTGGACAAGCATTGGCAACAATGCCCATTCTTATTCCTTTAGGTGAGCTACTTAATCTTACTAAACAAACAGTTGTACTGGCTTTTCAAGTTGGAGATGGGGTTAGTAATCTAGTAAATCCAACATTCGGAGGATTAATAGCCATGATAGCTATTTGTAGAGTACCTTTTGAACGATGGCTGAGATTTATTGCTCCAGTTGTGGTTATTTTAATTGCACTTACGATTGCTTTTGTAATGTTAGCTGTATTTTTAAATTATGGCCCCGCTTGATTTAAAATAATCAGTAATAAATCTATTATATTGGAAAAATATTGATTCTTTTTACCTTTTTATTTTATTTGCTTTAACAAATTATAAAAACAAGTGTTAAGTTAAAATCAATAACTGGAATGCTATTTACAACAATTTAAAATTGCAGGTTCTTAATAAAATACATACTTAATAAAAATTTAGAAGTTTAAAAATTATGTCGCTTCAAAAAACTATTCATATTTTAGAAAATCTCATTTCTTTCCCAGTTTTAGGGGGCGATAACAATTTAGTTATTGTAGATTACATCTCCAACTATTTAACCCAAAATGGCATTGAATTTCAATTAGTACCAAACCTTGAAAATACAAAAGCCTCTATGTTCTGTAGAATTGGCCCTGCTACAGATGGGGGAGCGATTTTATCCGGGCATACCGATGTTGTACCGACCAAAGGGCAAGATTGGAGAAGTAACCCTTTTGAATTGGTAAAGGCAAATGAAAAATTAATTGCAAGGGGCTCTTGTGATATGAAAGGATTCATAGCTTGTTGCTTAGCAAGTGTGGAAGTTTTCAAAAATGCACCTTTAAAAAAACCCATTTATTTTGCATTTTCTTATGATGAAGAAATAGGCTGTTTAGCAGCCCCTGAGCTAGCAAAAGCCATTCATACTTTTTATAGTGAAAAACCTAAATTTGCTATCATAGGCGAACCGTCCATGATGCAACCCATTGTAGGGCAAAAAGGAATTTGTGTATTTAAAACAACCGTTTATGGCTCTGCAGGGCATAGCAGCCGAATAAGACAAGAAGTTAGCGCCATTCATGTGGCAGCAAAATTAGTGCTATGGTTAGAAGAAAAAATGAATAAATTGGTGGAGGGGGGAGATGTTGATGACCGATTTGAACCCAACCACACCTCTATTCACATTGGAAAATTTAACGGAGGTATAGCCCATAATATAGTAGCAGATCGATGTGAATTTTGTTGGGATGTTAGAATTATTCCCAAAAGTAGTTTAGCTCAAATCAAGTTGGATTTTGAAACCTATTGTGAAGAAATAGAAAAAGAATTAAAAATAAGATTTGAAGGCGCTAAAATAGTTACTGAAATTTATCATCCTGCAGTTCCACCTTTAGATACTCCCGATCACTTGGAAGTTGTAGATTTAATAAAAAAGATATCTGGCAATTCTACTTTAGGCACCGTTTCCTATGCTGCGGAAGCAGGACAATTTTCTGAAGAAGGATTTCAAACAGTGATATGTGGACCGGGCGACATAGCCCAAGCCCATAGAGCCAACGAGTTTATAGCCATCGAGCAATTAGAACAATGTTTGAAAATGCTAGAAAAACTGGCGAGCGAATTATCATAACAATAACGAGCAAGAATGCTATCCTGGCTCGTTATTTTAGACATTTCTTTTTCTTTTCCTATTTATTACATATTCTAAAACAGCATTTTTGGTGGTAAGCCAATTTTTACCTTCTTTGTAAGCATCTATTTTCCCTTGCCTTGCTAGCAAACTAACATATTCGGTGCCATAGGCAATTTCAGGATCTTCAACAATATTCTGAATAAGCTGATAATCTTCATATGTATTATTAAGATGGCTTGTATAAATATCTAAGGATCGTTCAGTTGCTTGAATAATCAAAAGTAGCAATTTCGAATAGTCTCCATTATTTGCTTTGTTTAAAGCATCGTAATATTTCTTTCTATCGTTTCTCAAAATTATGGCAGGTGGAAAACCCTCTTTCATCAGAATAATATTAAAAAGTAAACGAGCAGTTCTTCCATTCCCGTCAAAAAATGGATGTACCCAAACAAACCTATGATGAAAGATTGTTGCCTTTATAATGGGATGAATAGTATTTTCTTCTGCATTAACCCAAGCGACCAATTCCTCCATTAAATCTGGCACTTTTAAGGCATTAGGAGGCAAAAAATTAGCACCTGAAATCCTAACTCCGGAAGTTCTAAATCTACCAATATACTCTTTCTCAATTTTCTGCAAAACCAAAGCATGCACATCTAAAATATCTTTTTCATTGAATTGGTAATTAGTTGATATCAAACTTTCTAGATATTCGATGGCATCTTGATGATTTACGACTTCAAAATGTTCTCTTAATGATTTTCCCTTAATAGTAAAACCTTCTTCTAAAACCATTTTAGTTTCTTGCAAAGTCATAGTATTGCCCTCAATGCCATTAGAATTATAGGTCCATTCAATGGTAAGGCTTTCTTTTATACTTTTTAAAGCATACTCTGATAAAGGTCTTTTACTATCTAGTAAAGCCTTTTTAATATTTATTCGATCTAAATTTCCTTGAAAACCGTCAAATTCAAAAACATATTTTTTCCAATCCATCCACAAATCTACGTAAAAAATTTTAATATCGGTATAACACAAAAATATATTTACCGATATTAAAATAATTTTGTAAAAAAAATAGTGCCTTTGAAAATTGGCACTATTTCTTTTTAGAGATTTCGATTTACTTTTCTATTTCATTCCAGCCAAGAACTCTACCAAATCACGTATTTCTCTTTTAGAAAGAATATCTCCCATTGCTGGCATGCTGGAAGGCATATTTTCTCTTTTTGAAATTCTAGAGATAGCCACTTTTGTAGGCTCGGCATCTGAAGTCGTCAATACAATTTCATTATCGTTTTCTGATGCTATGGTACCCATTATTTCTGTACCATCTTTTAAAACCAAATTCACTTGACCATACCCTGGAGACAATCTGCCACTAGGATTAACTAAGGCCTCTAAAATAATTTCTCGAGAAAGTGATGACCCAATTTTACGCAAATTAGGCCCAACTATTGCGCCCGTACCTTCTGAACTTAAAGAATGGCATCTTACACACTGTGCGGTTGAGTTGTAATTGAAAATATTTCTTCCTTCCCTTGAATCGCCTCCAAACAAGGACGCTTTAAATTCATCCAACCAACTATCCCCTTTTTTTAATGTTTTTAATTTTTGAATTAAAGGCTCAGAACCAGATTTATTTATAGTCTCTGTTAAATCTAATAATAGCTCTTTATCCAATTTGTCATTGGCCATTAAGTCTATCAATGTATTTAACACTTTTTTGGTGTTTGAAATGGGCAAACTAGCTAAAGTATTAACCAAACGTTGTTTTTCTCGAATGGACCCTTTCTCAAATATGGGTTTCAAAATTTCATCCAGCTGTGATTCGGAGACTAAAATCTTAGGCAAAGACCCAATTGCTGCCGCACGGACCTCACTTTTTTCATCAGCTAATGCTTTCTTTATTATTACTTCTAAAGCACTATAATTTAAAGCACTCAATGTCTCCACGCAGCCAACTTTAACTCTAATATCGTTGGAAGTGTTAAACATTTCTACAAGTTTCTCATTAAAACTAGAAATTTTTAAATTAGATAACAATTGGATAATTGCAATTTGGGTAGCTGGGTTTTTAGCTTCCAGAAACTGTGATACATGAGGAGAAATGGCTGAACTTATCATACCCAAATCTCTTAAAACTATTCCTCTGTATCGGCCATCCACCCTATCTAATACCGAAGGCTCTGCCCAAGATCCTAAGGTTGCAATAGCTTCGGCACGTAATGCATCACTAATATTTAATTTTTTACTATAAACAATTAATGCATTTAAAGATTCAGGGGTGCCTAATCGCAGAGCTACATTTATTGCTCTACGCATAAGTGGTTCTGATGAAAATTTTTCATTTTCAAGAACTTTAATAAGCGCTGAAAAAGCCCCTGGAATTGACAAATCATCGTTTATTGCTCGGGCTACTTCCGTAACAATGTATTCATCTGTATCATTTAAAAATAAAGCAATTTTATCGCTTTTCAATTTTCTTAAAACCAAAACTGCAGCGGTTCTTAGGGCCTTACTCTTGTTATTTACTAAAGCAATAACTTCTTTTTCAGCTTTGATTCTTGAAAGTGCTAAAACTGCCGAATGTCTAAGATATAAATCTTCATCATTGTTTTTTTCTAACATCTCAATTAAAGGAATTGAAGCTGAGCCATCTCCAATTCTACCCAAAGCTTCAGCGGCATAAAATTTTACTCGAGCATTTTCATGTTCTAATAATTCAATCAATTGATTAACGGTGTTTGAATAACGTAAATCTCCTAAGGTTTTTGCGGCTTGTGCAACTAGTTCAGCATCCCCATTTTTTAAAATAGGAATTAATATTTCAGCCCAATTTTTGTTTGTTCTTGAAAGCATTCCAATTCCCCAAATTGCATGTATCTTGGCTAACTGACTGGTAGATTTTTCTAACGTTTTTTTAAAAATTTCAAATCCTTTTTCACCTCTTTCCACCAATTCAAACTGAGCTTTTTGTCTGATTCTCATATCGTCAAAAGCTAAAAGTTCATACAACATACCTTCTGTTTGCAAAGGATACTTAAGTTGCATGTACATCAAAGTCTTTTTTCTTAATTCTTCTAAATCATTCTCACTAGCATTTACATCAATCTTCCACACCCTTCCATAGTTCTTTGTATCCCAACCATTTATCCAATCTGCCACATACATTGCTCCATCTGGTCCAAATTTTATACCTGTAGGCAAAATTCCATTTAATACATCTTTTTCTCCATCCAGCACAAAAGATGCTCCTTTTTGTTTTAAACCAAATGACCAAATATGCGACCGGCTTGGGCTACCAACAAATTCAACAATAAAAAACTTATTCAACCATTTTTTCCCAAAGGCAGTACCGGGATTAAACTGCATTCCTGTTGGACCATTGTGAAAATTTTGAATTGGAGGAAGAATATATGCTGCTTGCCCTTCCCACCTGGGCACATAAAGTCTCTCATCCATCCAAACTTTATATTTGTTATTTTTAGGATCTGTATATTTACCATATTGCCAATTAGCTCTCCAACCTGCATCTAAGCCTTCCACCACATGCATTAAACGCTCACTTTCCCCAGGATGATCACCGTCGTTGTCCTCCGTAATAATATTCCCATACTGATCAAAAACAAATTCATGGGTATTGCGTAATCCTGAAGCAAAAACTTCAAAATCTGTTCCATCTGGATTGGACCTTACTATAACTCCTTCATTAGGATATTCATATTTCTTACCATCCACAGCCGTTAAATTGGCTCCAATATCTCCAATCCCCCAATATATTCTCCCATCGGGCCCTTCAATTACTCCACTCATTCCATGTCCACCAAAACCAATATGAACCGCATATCCGTGGCTAATTGACTTTTTAGTTTCATAAAAGCCATCACCATTTTTGTCGGTAAGACGCCACATGTCTGGACCTGCACCTAAAAAAGCATCTTTACCTCTTACCATAAAAGCGCCTGCCACATCAGTAATTTCTTGATTTAAATCATGAAATACTCGGGTAGAAAGATCTGCCATTCCGTCCTTATTTCTGTCCTCAAGTTTCCACACTTCTTCTTTTTCAACTGCTAAGTCTCTCCAATCATGGAAACCATCTTCGTTTAAGTCTTTTAGCCAAGAATTTTCTACACTTTTTGAAGTAGCAAAAGTTTCTTTGAGAAATTTTCTTCGATCCTCTACCGTTTGCAATGCAATAGAAGCAGTCATCCAGTTTTGATGTCCTCGAATATCAAATTCCGAATTTTTTTGCCTATTTGTTCGAGATAAATATATTGCCCCGGCATCATCAATTGACATTGCTATGGGGTCAGGAGCTAGAGAATCTGAAGCCCACAATTTCATTTCTAGCCCCTCTGCCAATTTAACTGGAGTTTTAGCTCTAGTTTCATTGAAATATTCAGACGGATTTGCATTATTTTCAGAAACAACCAAAAGGGAATCTTTTTTATTCGTTTTAATGCAGGAAAGAATAAAAATAACAAAGAAGAATATATACAAATAGCTTTTACACACAAAATGAGGAGTTTTCATTTAAAATATTTTAAGATTGAATAGTAATTCAAAAATAGGTTAAAATTTACTGAAAATAGAAAAAGAATATTCAAAATTCTTAGAATACGGTTAAAATACGCAAAAAAAAAGGATTCAGAATAAACTGAATCCTCTTATAAAATTAGATATTAATTATTTTTTACTTGTAACAGCAGGTACTACTTTCATAGCCTCGCCTTCATTTTCTAATCTACGTTGCATAGCATCAACAACAATAGGTGCAGCAATAAACAGGGATGAGTAAGTACCAACAATTACACCAATGAACATAGCAAAAATAAATCCTCGTATGGTTTCTCCACCAAATATC
>DAIQBE010000104.1:0-8717 GCA_036781325.1 Leadbetterella sp.
AAAGAATTTCATTAAAGCAACCCCCTCAATTTCTGGTAGTAATGCTGAAAAAAAAGGAAATAAATCAGTGTTGGAAAATAAATGGTTTGTTTATTTAACGCTTTCTTTAAGCATATTAATTGCCTATTTTGGTGCTTTCACTAATGATTTCGTGGGTTGGGACGACAATGCCTACGTGTATGAAAATCAAGATGTTTTAAATCAAAATTGGGGAAGATTAATTAGGACAATTTACGAAGCAAATTATCATCCATTAACGATGCTAACTTTAGGAATCAATGCTATGATTTCGAAAAAAGCCATTATTTTTATTTTTACCAATGTCTTAATTCATATTTTAAATGCTATTTTGGTCTTTGTTTTTATAAAAAAACTCAGTTTAGGAAATCTACATGTAGCTTTTTTTACAGCTTTAATTTTTGGCATTCACCCTATGCATGTAGAATCTGTGGCTTGGGTTTCTGAACGAAAAGATGTGCTATATACTTTCTTTTTCTTGCTTTCTTGTATTTATTATTTGAAATTTTCTGTCGAAAAAACTAAAAAATATCTTTCAATTTCCATATTGTTTTTTTTGCTTTCTTGCTTATCAAAAGGCATGGCTGTAGTGCTGCCTTTGGTGCTAATTTTAATAGATTATTGGTTTTATGGGGAAATAAAATTGAAAAATGTTATATCAAAGTGGCATTATTTTGCCATTGCATTGTTGTTTGGTTTGATAGCTTTGGACGCACAGTCGGGTGGTAATTTCGGAGGGCTATTCATTAAAATCAACGAAGGCTCTGCTATTAATCAGCTTTGGAGTTTTTTCGATAAACTGCTGTTTGCAGGCTATGGATTTTTTATGTACATCTTAAAGCTATTTGTTCCCTATAATTTGCATCATTTTTATGCTTATCCCTACGCAAATGAAGTAAAAAGTGTAGTCTTTTATATCCTTCCGATTATAAGTTTACTTATTATTATTCTTTGGGTTTTTTCCTATAAAAAAAACAAGGTCTGGTTTTTTGGGATCGGCTTTTACTTTATTACTTTGGTGTTGGTTTTACAAATTTTAGCGGTGGGTAATGCTACTATGGCAGAACGATATACCTATGTACCCTACATAGGATTGATTTTTATGGTTCTATTTTTAATAGACAGAAAGTTTGATATAAAGAAACTTTCTCTTCACTTAGGTTTAGTTTCACTTGTATTTTTGTTTCTAACTGCTATTCAAGTTAAGACTTGGAAAAACACAACAACACTGTTGGAAAATTCGATTCCTCATCATCCAGATGATTCTTACTTGGCTAGTTCTTTGGCTACCATTTATGCAAAAAGTGGAAAAATAGAGGAGGCAATTAATATATGTGCTGGACCTATTTCTAGGGGTGCTACAAATTATAAGTTTTATGAAATTACAGGTAATTCTTTGTTTTTAAAGAACGATTTTCAAAACGCTATAAAATATTATAAAGACGGTTTGAGTTTTGCTAAAGATAGTCTTAGCAAAAATGTTTTATACAGAAATCTTGGGGTGGTTTATCAGAGAATTGACATTAATGAGGCATTGAAAAATTTTGAGGAAGCTTACAAATTTAAAAAGGATGCGGATTTACTAAAGTTAAAAGGAGGTTCTTTAATCGCTTTAAAAAGATACAAAGAGGCCCTTGATGATTTAAATGAGGTACAGAGAATGGGTTTTGCTTCTGACAGCACTTTTACAGATATGGCTGTAGCTAAGTACGAATTAGGCGATAAAGTAGGAGCGGTTAATGATCTTGAAACTGCCTTGAAAATTAATCCAAATAATATAACTGCAAAAAATAATTTAAAAGTTTTAGGGATAAATTGATTCATCCCTAAAACCCAGTCTTTTTAAAAAGTTAAATATCACTTAGTGTAATTAGGAGCTTCTTTTGTGATGTGTACATCGTGTGGGTGTGATTCTTTCATACCTGAAGATGTGATTTTTACAAATTTTGCGTTTTGTAAGTCAGAAATATTTGCTGCTCCACAATAGCCCATTCCGGCTTTTAGACCACCAGTCATTTGGTAAAGAATTTCTCGTACCATACCTTTAAAAGCTACTTGACCTACTATTCCTTCTGGCACAAGTTTTTTTACATCGTCAGTTGCGTCTTGGAAGTATCGATCTTTTGAGCCATCTTCCATGGCCTCGACAGATCCCATACCTCTATAAGATTTAAATTTTCGTCCTTCATATAATACGATTTCTCCAGGAGCTTCTTCGGTACCAGCTAACAACGAACCCACCATAACGCTTCCTGCACCCCCAGCTATGGCTTTCACAATATCTCCAGAAAAACGAATCCCACCATCAGCAATTACAGGTACTCCTGTGCCTTCCAATGCCTTGGCACATAAATAAACAGCGGTAAGCTGAGGCATTCCGATACCCGCTATTATTCTTGTAGTACAAATACTCCCGGGCCCTACACCAACTTTAACGGCATCTGCTCCAGCATCTGCTAATGCTTTAGCCCCTTCGCCAGTGGCTACATTTCCGCAAATAACATCTAAATTTGGAAACTTTGATTTAATACTTTTTAAGGCGTCTATTACTCCTTTGGAATGCCCATGAGCGGTATCAATACTTACTACATCTACTCCAGCTTTCATTAACGCTTCCACTCTTTGTTCTAAATCAGGTGTAACACCCACTGCGGCACCAACTATTAATCTGCCTAATTTATCTTTAGCTGCGAATGGTTTATTTTTTTTCTTTAAGATATCTTTATAAGTTATGAGGCCCGCTAATTTATTGTTTGCATCAATAATTGGAAGCTTCTCAATTTTATGTTCCATTAAAATACCTTCTGCTTGTTCCAAACTAATTCCAATAGGAGCGGTAATCAGTTTATTTATAGTCATAATTTCCTGTATAGGCTTATTCATCTCCGTTTGGAAACGAAGGTCTCTGTTGGTAACAATGCCTTTAAGCGTACCGTCTGACAAAACCACGGGAATGCCGCCCACTTTAAAATCAGACATAATTTTTAAGGCGTCACTAACCACTGAATCTAAATGTAGGGTTATTGGATCCACAATCATTCCACTTTCTGACCTTTTTACTCTTCGAACTTGGTCAGCTTGTTTTTCAATGGTCATGTTTTTGTGTATGAATCCTATACCACCTTCTTGTGCCATAGCAATAGCCATTTCATATTCAGTAACAGTATCCATTGCTGCTGAAACTAATGGAATATTTAAATCAACATTTCTGCTTAGTTTAGTTTTAGTGCTTGTGTCTTTTGGTAAAACCTCAGAATAGGCTGGAACAAGGAGAACGTCGTCGTAGGTGAGTGCTTCGAAAAGGAGCTTTGAAGAGTCTAGCATATTGCAAATAATTCAGTTTACTTATTTGCCAAGCAAAGCTATGACATTTTTTTGAAATTATCCAGAGATAGAAGTATTATTTATTTTATTTTATTGTATACTGACGAAGAATTTTCCAAAATAGAATGCAATTTTTAAATGATTATTTTAAGATTATAAATTTGAAAACCGAAAATCAATTTATTGATTTTGCTTCAAATATATTTTTTTCTTCGATGTTTAATTTTAAAATTGTTCGTCCAGAGCCAATGGCATAAGCGGTATTTGAGCTGATAAAAATTGCTTCGTAAATACTAAAAGCTTTATTTAATGTGGTCTCAAAGAGTTCTATTTTTCCATTTTTATTTTCTAAAACTATATTGCCATTGCATCCTGTAAAGATTGTATAATTTTCGTTTTTTACTCTACTCCATAAAAGTCCAGAGTTTTCAATAATTTTCTTTGTTGTAGTAGAATATATTCTTCCATTTTTGCCGATCCACCCGCCAGTGGCAACAAAATTAGTCTTATCAGTAAATTGAATTTCGTGAAAAATACTATTGCCTATTTTTTGCTTTTTCACCCATTTCCCATCTTCATTTCCAAACAAATAAGTTTTGTTGGGGCTATACATAAGGGCATACATTTTACCCGTGAATGGGTTTTTTTTTACGCACCAAACCATGTTTAAAAAATTGTGAAACTCCTTTTTCCATGTTTTTCCAAAATCCAATGAAGTTAGAATAAAGCCATTTGGCATGCTTTTGCCCGAATGAGCAATCCTGGAGTTTCCTCCTACAACAAAAATCTTATTTTGTTCATCTACAGCTAAATTATAAAAACAAGAATTTTCATATCCTTTCACTTCTATAACTTCCCATGTTTTTGTAATTAAATCATGAATATAAATTGTTCCTTTGTCACCACTAGCAATTATTTTTTCCTCATTTATGTTTTCAAGCTTATAAATATCCAGGCTTTTTGAGGGGTAATGTATGTTTTCAATATTTCCTTTTTCATCAATTTCCTTTAAGATTCCATACTTTCCACAAATCCAAAATTTATTGTTTACTTTAATAATATCGTAGTAAGAGGAGTCTGTATACGAATTTCCTTGCTGTAGAATGTCAACAGTTAGCTGCTGTGCTTTGCAATACGTAGCGGGTAAAAAGAGTACAATAAATAGTAAATATATTTTCAAAAGAAAGTAATTTAGTATAATTGAAAAATAGGGTTGAGTACAAAAATAAACAGAAAATGCTATTTAACTAAAATTTTCTTTGCAATTGTTATTCTATTGTTTTTGAAAAATAATTGAATTGCATTATTTTAAACAATAGTATGATAATTAAATTTTAAAAGGACTAAACTTCCGCTTCCGTAATCTGTTTCATTAAAGTAAACAAATCTTTGTCGTTTACTTCTTTTATTTGATCTGCCAACTCTAAAAACTGATGGTAGGTATAGTCTAATTTTGATTTTTCTAACGTGAACCCTAAAATTTGCAATCTATGTTTTAAAGCATGACGACCACTTCTTGCAGTAAGTACAATGTCTGATTTATCTATTCCAACTTCTTGAGGAGTCATGATTTCATAATTTTCGGAATTTTTTAAAAACCCATCTTGATGTATTCCTGATGAATGAGCGAAGGCATTTCTACCAACAATTGCTTTATTAGCTTGAACTTGCATGCGCATTGTTGAAGATACTAACTTGCTGATAGGATAAAGTAGTTTTGTATTAATATCCGTATGCAAACCTAAATCTTTATGAACTTTAAGTGTCATTACCACTTCTTCCAAAGATGTATTCCCCGCTCGTTCACCAATGCCATTTATCGTAACTTCTACCTGCCTTGCACCTGCCCTTATGCCAGCAATGGTATTGGCAGTAGCCATACCTAAGTCATTGTGATTGTGCATGGAGAGTATGGCTTTGTCTACGTTTGGAACATTATTCATTAAATAAGCTACTCTGTCATACATTTGGTGAGGCAATAAATAGCCTGTAGTGTCAGGTAGATTGACCACCGTCGCTCCAGCTTTTATTACAGCTTCGGTTAGTCGCGCTAAAAATTCTAAATCTGCTCTTCCAGCATCTTCAGCGTAAAATTCAACATCCTCTACAAAAGTTTTTGCATATTTTACAGCATCTACTCCTCTTTGAAGGATATCATCCCTATTACTATTAAATTTATGGATGATATGAATATCGGAAGATCCAATTCCAGTATGAATTCTTGGTTTTCTAGCGTGTTTTAGAGCTTGTGCCGCCACTTCAATGTCACCTTTCACTGCCCTTGTTAAACCACATACGGTTGCGTTTTCAACTACCTTTGATATGCCTTCAACTGATTTAAAATCTCCTGGACTAGAAACTGGAAAACCAGCTTCAATAATATCTACACCCAATTTGTCGAGTTCTCGGGCAATCATCAACTTTTCTTCTAAATTTAGTTGGCATCCGGGCACTTGCTCGCCATCTCTTAGTGTAGTATCGAAAACATATATTTTATCGCTCATATTCTTGAACAAATTAAGTTTTTAAAACTTTAAAATTCATAATGGGAAACAAAAATAGATAATAAAGTTTTCAAGAAAAATTTTTCTAAGGTCCCAAGAGTAAATAAGGAATAATATGCTAACTTATCGGAAACAAACTGAAATATTATTCTGTAAGTTTGAACTAATATTTTTAATTTTGCATAATTGTTGCGCAATTGCACTAGATTATAATGCTATTGCTTTTTTAAAAAGCCTGTTTTGAATAAAAATTGTATTTATGAATAAAAGAACCAAGATTGTTGCCACTGTTGGGCCAGCATCAGAGAGTGAGGAAATGTTAATTTCATTAGCTAAAGCAGGTGTAAATGTTTTTCGATTAAATTTTTCTCATGGTACGCATGAGGACCATCAAGAAAGAATATTAAAGATTAGAAAAATAAATGCTGAATACGGCTTTAATTGTGCCATTTTGCAAGACCTTCAAGGGCCAAAAATACGAGTAGGCGAAATGGAAGGAGGAAATGCTGGTGTGGAACTTATAGCGGGTAATCAATTTATTTTTACTAATCAAACTGTTGTTGGGAATGCCCAAAAAGCTAGCACACCCTATAAAGGCATGTATCAAGATGTGCAAATTGGGGATAGAATTTTAATGGATGATGGTAAATTAGAAGTTAAAGTGGTTGGTGTAGATGTAGCCAATCAAGAAGTCATTACAGAAATTGTTTATGGTGGATTATTAAAGCAGAAAAAAGGGGTTAATTTGCCCAATACCAATATTTCTCAGCCTTCCGTTACGGATAAAGACTGGGCAGATTTAGATTTTGGATTAAAAAATAATGTGGACTGGATTGCTCTTTCTTTCGTTAGAACCGCTCAGGAAATTATTGATATAAAAGAGTATATTAAATCTAAAGGTTCGTTGGCAAAAGTAATAGCCAAAGTTGAAAAACCGGAAGCTATAAAAAATATGGACGAGATTATAGCAGCAACTGATGCTGTTATGGTAGCTAGAGGTGATTTAGGAGTAGAAATGCCTGCGGAGGAAGTTCCGATTATTCAAAAAGTGCTCATTCATAAGTGTCATTTGGCCGCCAAACCTGTAATTGTGGCTACACAAATGCTGGAAAGTATGATTGATAGCCCTTCGCCTACAAGAGCAGAAGTAGGGGATGTGGCAAACGCAGTATTGGATGGAGCAGATGCAGTAATGCTCAGTGCAGAAAGTGCTTCCGGGAAATACCCCTTACTTTCAGTGGAAACCATGGCAAAAACCATAGCTCATGTAGAGAAATTTGGAGATCCATCTAGGTTGTACTATCGACATCACACCAGAGTAACAACTCCAGAATATGTTTCTAAAGATAAGGACAATGACAACGTAATAGTAGTTGCATGCAGATTAGCGAGAGATTTGGCAGTTAGTGCTATGATTGGTATTACTTCCTCAGGGTATACAGCGGTGCGCCTTTCACATCATAGACCTAAAGCTAATATTTATATTTTTACTGGAAATCCAATACTTTTGACACAACTGAGTTTGTATTGGGGTGTAGAGGTATTTTCTTTAGATAATATGGCGAAAACCACTGAAGGTGACGTTGTGGAATCTGTTAAGAACTTTTTACTTGACAAAGGTAAACTACAAAAAGGGGATAAATTTATTAATACCTTAAGCGTGCCTATTATGAAAGACAATAGAACTAACACAGTGAGATTGAGTATTGCATAATAAAAACGTATATGCTGAAAACCCCTTGAAGGAAACTTTGAGGGGTTTGCGTTTTAAATTTCTGTTTAAACCAAAAAAAACATTCAATTTTTGAATATTTCAATTGGAATTCTAATACCTCTTGGACGATAATATTCAGGATTAAATCGATTGTTTTGACAGGAAACAACGCAGGGGCTATATCCATTTATACAATAGGTAAGTAATACTTCGCTCTTTGCGTTTATCATCTGAGGATGTAAATGAGCTTGATAAAAAACGGGCGAATTACCCTGCTCTATATCATCAATTTGCCAAAGCTCTTTTTTAGTAGAAAAGGGGCCTTCCGGTTTTAAAGACGTTTGAAAGTATATTTTCTTGCCTTCATTACATTTTGTAGACAAGTCTGAAAATACTTTTACGTAATTTTTTTCTATTTTTTGAATAAAATAGTTTTCAATTCTGTTGTCAATGGCTTTTATTTTTGAAATATCGGTTACCCAATTCGACCCATCAAAATATTGCCAATTCTTAGGAACAAAGCCTTGATATCTAGCTACATATAATTCATTGCTTAAGGCGTTTACACGTTTTGATCCATAGATGTAAACATATTGCTCTTCCTTCATAACTCCGCATCCAAAATCTATACCTAAGGTGTTACTAAAGGCTTGATAGGAATAAATCTTCATGGAAGTTGGATTTAACTTTACAAGCATATTTTTATTAAATCCAATATCAAATACGCCAGTTCCAGTTTGTGAAAATTCACTTAAAAAAACATAAACAGTATCTTTTTCTTGATATCCGTTGCCACCCCAAAGCCAAACTTTACTATCGTTTGAATTTTTATAAAATGATTTTGGAGAAAGCGTTCCCAAAAGCAAAGTTTGATTTTGAGGGTTTTGATTATCAATAGTTAGCGCAGAATTTCTAACTTGAAAAAGACAAGGTACGGTCTTAGTTGAAACATCATAATTGTCGATATAGGAGTCGCCAAACGACCAAAGGCTTTTGCCATTATCGAGGGCTATTGACCATGCCCCATCTGCTGCGATCCAACCGGTATTTCTTTTAAAAATATTCGAAAAAACTTCATCCTTGTAGGCCTTATTATTGGGGACAATTTGGGAAGTTTTATCAGCAGATTTTTTGCTACAATTCCAGAAAATAGAAAG
>DAIQBE010000105.1:0-8708 GCA_036781325.1 Leadbetterella sp.
GGGAAATGGAAATAGTATTGTACGGCCATTGTTTGCATTTAATATAGGTCTTGAACTAGGCCAATTATTAATAGTATTTTTTATTATTTTAATTAATTTATTGCTAATTAATGGATTAAATGTGAAAAAGGATTCTTTGAATTTAGTAATTTCTGCTTTTGTAGCAGGCATAACCATAACTTTAATAATAGATAAATGGATTTTTTAAATTTAAATTATATCAATAAACGAATGAAGAAAGTAGTATTTTTATTTTTTTGCAGTTTATCTGCTTTTGCTCAGCAGCCTGCATCAAATTCCTATAATGCAAACCAATTGTTTGAGCAAATGGGAACGGCATTACCAACGCCTAACACGTATAGGACAGCAAGCGGTGCTCCTGGAAAAGATTATTGGCAACAAAAAGCAGATTATGATATTAAAGTAGAACTTGATGATTCCAATCAAAAAATTATTGGGTCAGAAAAGATTTCATATTATAATAATTCACCCGATGCTTTAAGTTATATATGGCTACAATTAGACCAAAATCATTTTAATGAAAAATCGGATGCAAAGCTTAGCCAACAATCATCTATTAGCCATCTTAGAGGAGCCACTGTAGGAAGTTTGAATAGATTGCAAAATAAAACAAATAAAGATTTTGGTCATAAAATCACTAAAGTAACTGATTTATCGGGCAAAAATCTCCCTTTTGTTATTAATGGTACTATGATGCGAATCGATTTACCAATGAAACTTTTAAAAGGCCAGCAGTTTGTTTTTAATATTGATTGGAATTTTAATATCATTGACGCTAATGCAGAAGGTGGAAGAAGTGGCTACGAATATTTTGAAAAAGATGGGAATTATATTTATGAAATGGCCCAATGGTTTCCACGAATGTGTGTATATGATGATGTGGTCGCCTGGCAAAATAAGCAATTTTTAGGTCAAGGGGAATTTACCTTGGTATTTGGTGATTATAAAGTGGAGATTACTGCGCCTAATGATATGGTAGTAGGAGCTACAGGAGAGCTTCAAAACTTTAAAGATGTGTTATCTCCTATACATTTGCAAAGGTTAAAAGAAGCGGAGAATACTAAAAACCCAGTATTAATTGTTAACCAAGATGAAGCCATTCAAGCTGAAAAATTGAAATCAACTGGCAAAAAAACTTGGATTTTTCAAGCTAAAAACGTCAGAGATTTTGCATTTGCTGCTTCAAGGAAATTTATTTGGGATGCAATGAAAGTAGACGTAGAAGGAAAAAAAGTATGGGCTATGTCCTTATATCCAAAAGAAGGAAATCCACTTTGGGGACAATATTCTACTCGTTTAGTTGCACACACATTAACCCAATATTCAAAAAGAACTATTGCTTATCCCTATCCTGTGGCGTATTCGGTGCATGGCCCAGTAGGAGGAATGGAATATCCCATGATGAGCTTTAATGGTGCTAGGCCTTTGGCTGATGGCACTTACTCTGAAGGAGTAAAAAACTTTTTAATTTTAGTAATTATTCATGAGGTGGGTCATAATTTTTTTCCAATGATTGTTAATTCTGATGAGAGACAGTGGTCATGGATGGATGAAGGTTTAAATTCGTTTCTAGAAGGTATAGTATGTAGAGAATGGGATAGAGATTTTCCAGCAGATGGTATTGAACCACAACATATTGTACCCTATATGAAATTAGATGCTTCTAAGCAAAATTCAATTATGAGTAGCAGCGATAATATTTTACCCGGCACTTTTGGTCCAAATGCGTATTCTAAACCTGCAACTGGACTAAATATTTTAAGAGAGACCGTGATGGGTCGTGACTTATTTGATTATGCATTTAAAGAATATGCAAGACGTTGGGCATTTAAGTCGCCAACTCCTGCAGATTTTTTTAGAACAATGGAAGACGCCTCTGGTGTAGATTTAGATTGGTTTTGGAAAGGTTGGTTTTATGGGGTAGATGCTTTAAATCAAGCTATTGCTGAGGTGGAGTGGTATTCAGTAGATTCTCAAAACCCTGAAGAAATAAAAAAAGCTGAAATGATGGAGAGCTTAAATAAAAAGAAAACATTAAGTAACATTAGAAATGAAAAAGATATTCCAAAATCTGTAGTAGAAATGGACAGTACAATGAAAGATTTTTATAATTCTTATGATCCTTTTAAAGTGACTGAAAATGAAAAATCGAAGTATCAGTCTTACTTAGCTAATTTAAGTACAGAAGAAAAAAAGCAAATGCAGGAAAAGAAAAATTTCTATGTTTTGAATTTAAAAAACAAAGGGGGTCTTGTTATGCCACTAATAGTTCAAGCTCAGTTTGAAGACGGAACAACCGAGGATTATAGATTTCCAGTAGAAACTTGGCGACTAAATAATTTGGAAGTTAAAAAAACCATTGTTACTGCAAAAAAAGTTACTAAATTTAAATTAGATCCTTATTTTGAATTACCTGATATTGACGATTCTGACAATGTCTTTCCAAAAGAGCCAGAAAAGCCAACAAAGTTCCAATTAATTAAGCAACAATCTAGAAGAAGCAGCGAATCAAATCCTATGCAAGAGGCCCAAAAAAGTAACGCTGGTGCAGTAGGAGGAAGTGGAAAAAATTGATTTACAGATAAGTACGAAGAAATAACTCTTCGTACTTACTTTAATTTTCTAAATTAATAAACTCAAACTTATTACCATCAAATAATCCTTTATCAGAAAGTTTAAGTGATGGAATCACTAATAAAGCCATAAAAGAAAGACTCATAAATGGCGATTTTAACTCGCATCCTATTACCTCTTTTGAAAATTTATCAATTTGCGTGTAATCATTTGCAACTTCGTAACCATCTTTATCACTCATTAGTCCAGCAATTGGCAATTTTAAAATACCCATTTTATTTTCTGAAACTGCTGAAATCCCCCCTTTTTCTCTAATTATTAAATTGATAGCATCTAAGATAGATTCGTCGTCAGTTCCAACGGCAATAATATTGTGAGAATCATGAGCCACAGAAGATGCAATAGCCCCTATTTTTAATTTGAATCCTTTTACAAAAGCTATAGCAGGAGGAACTGATTTATAACGATTATAGACTACCAATTTAGATATTTCATTTTCTTTAAGAAGTTTATCAATCGAAGTTTCATCAAAATTTACAGGCAACTTAAAGATCAATTTGTCTGTAACTAATTGACCATCATTAACTTTAATTACATTTATAGACTTAGTTTCTTTTTTGAATGCGTAGGATAAGTCAGTTAAAGAAATTTTGTTGGTATTAAAATTATTAATTAGTTTTGAAGGCAAATTTTCAATTAAAGAAGTTCCATTTTCTGCAACCTTTTCTCCATTTATATAAGTTTTTAAAACCTTAAATTCTTTTAAATTATTGACTTCAATAAAATCCGCCCATTCTCCTTCCCGTAATAATCCAATCTTAAGGTCGTAATGCCTTACCGGATTTAGTGAAGCCATTCTAATTGCATCAAAAACATCTATATTATTTTGAACGGCTCTTTTTACTAAAAGATTTATATGCCCTATAGCCAAATCATCGGGATGTTTGTCGTCAGAGCAAAACATCATTAATTGAGAATATTTTTCTGCTAATGGTATTAAAGCTTCAAAATTTTTAGCCGCACTTCCTTCTCGAATTAATACTTTTATCCCAAGTTTTAATTTTCCTTCAGCTTCTTCAAAAGTGAAACACTCATGATCTGTGCTAATTCCGGCAGAGAAATACTTTTCTGCAGTTTCCCCGGTTAATCCTGGGGCATGTCCATCAATAGGTTTGTTGTATTTTTTCGCGATTAATATTTTTTCCAGAACCTCAGTATCATTATTTAACACCCCTGGAAAATTCATCATTTCGGCAAGGTATCCGATATCTTCATCCTTTATTAAAGACTCAATCTCTTTACTATCAATAGTAGCTCCACTTGTTTCAAAATTTGTGGCGGGAACACAAGAAGGTGCTCCAAAACAGAATTTAAAGGGGATTGTTTTTCCATTTTCAATCATATATTTTACCCCATTGACTCCTAGCACATTGGCTATTTCATGTGGGTCGGAAACTGAGCCTACTGTTCCATGAACTACTGCCATTCTACCAAATTGAGCGGGAACAATCATTGCACTTTCTACATGAACATGAGCGTCTACAAAACCAGGTAAGAAATATCTACTATTTGGATTAATTTCACTAATCTTATTTATTTGAAAAATTCGGTCCTCTTTTACTATAATTTCTCCATAAAACATTGAATTATCAAAAATATTGACAATATTTCCTTCAAACCTTTTCATATATTTTTAAATTTATACAAATTACAAGAATAAAGAAGTCGTTGCAAAATGTAAAGCATAATTTCTATCTATGAAATAAAATAAATCAGTAATTCTACTTTTTTTATAAGGTAGTTTTACTTGTTTTTAATGAAAAATATTCATATAATTAATTGATAGATAGATTTTTATAATTTAAAATGAGTACGCTCAATTTTTTATATTGATTGCTGTTTTATAAATTTACTTAAGTTAAACAAAATGTAAAATGGAAATAAGTGTTAAATCGGGAGTTTTTATTGGATTAAAAGAAGTAGTTCAAAAACAAAAGAAACATCTTGAAACAAGAATTACTAAATTTAAAGAAAAGGAACCTGTTAGATCTCAATTTTTTGGAAAAGAAAAAATTTTAGAGCTCCTTAATAAGGAGGGGTGTATTGGAATTAAACTAATTTATGGAGCCGACGAAAAAGGAATGCCATCAACAATTATTGCAGCTGCTGACTCTGGTTTAAAAGTGATTTCTAAAGATTCTACTGGTTTAAAAGATTCTGATGATAATAGCTATTTAGCAAAAGGGCCCAATTGTCCTCAAATTTGTGCACTTTAAAATGGTAGATTCAATTTTAAATATTGCATTAAAATATCCAGCTATATTAATTGGAAGTTTGATGCCTTTAATACCATTATTTTTCGCAGTTTATAGAAGAAAATATTTGAATAAATCCACACAAGCTTTATTTTTTTTCTTGATTTTTTTTATCGCAAGTGATATTCCACTTTGGCTCACAAGTGTTTATAAAATAAACAATTTACTATATTCTTATTCTAGAGATGCTCTGATTTTAATTTTACTAGGCTCAATTTATTTAATTGGTTTGAAATCTAAAACTGAAAAATTACTCTTAATAGTAGTCCTTTCAATTATGGGAATAGTTTTTTCTTTTCAACTCTTTAGCATTATTACAAAAGGCGAGTATATTTGGATTAATCGATTGTTATTGGGTGGAATTTCCTTGGCATATTTTTTTAAATTATTGCAAAACCCAATAATAAAGGATATTTTAAACTTTCCTTTTTTTTGGTTTAATTCTGGGGTTTTATTCTATTGTTTAAGTACTTTAATGATTACTTTCTTCTTTAAGTTTACAATAATTTCAAGTAATAATCAATTTCATTATCTTAGATTTATTATGATTTTAGAATACTTGTCCATAATTATGTTTCTATTTTTTGCTTATGGTTTTTGGACATTGAAAAAGAACTTTTTTTTAAAGAAAAGATGAATTTTTCCGTAGAAACTTTTATTTTATTAGGAACATTTATCCTTACCTTGTTTGGTATATTAGTTATTGGCTTTGTAATTTACTACGAAAGACGCCAATTTAGACTGGAATTAAGACAAAAGGAGGAAAAGCAAATAGTTGATTTAGAATTTCAACGTAAATTGCTTGAAAATTCAATGGAAGTGCAAGAAATAGAAAGGCGCAGACTAGCCAAAGACTTGCATGATGAGGTAGGCGCTTTACTCTCTTTGCTTAAGATGGGTAATACTCAATTGTTAAAAAAAAATGGAGAAATTTCCGACATTGAAGCCTACGCATTAAATAATCAAGAATTAATTGATGAAACCATTAGTATTGTTAGAAGTATTTCCAAAGATTTAGTACCTCAAACGTTAGAAAAATTCGGCCTTTTCAATGCAATAGAAGAGTTTATCAATAAAACGGAGAAAAATTCAAAAATTAAATTTATTTTTACTACTTCCAATTTTAACGACGAAATTCGATTTTCGGGAAATATTGAATTAGCACTTTACAGAATAATTCAGGAAATTACCAACAATGTTTTAAAACATGCGGCTGCTTCAGAAATTTCTCTACAAATTTCCTATTATTTAGACAAGCTATTTTTAAGTTTTAGCGATAATGGGGTGGGTTTTGATATAAACGAAGTAATAAATAATCCTAAAACTGGTCTTGGATTAAGAAATATAGAAAGTAGATTATCAATAATAAAAGGTACTTTTAAATTAATAACAAATATAAATAAAGGGGTTTTATACGAAATAGAAATAAATGACTGTCATGAAAAAAATTAAAGTTGCAATTGTTGATGATCATAAACTTTTTCGAAGAGGTTTAATTTCAATTTTACAACAAAATGAGAATTTAGAGGTAGTATTTGATTCAGGAAACGGAAAAGAATTCTTAAGCCATCCTCAATTTTCAGAAATTGAAGTGGTTTTATTAGATATTGAGATGCCAGAACTTGATGGCATAGCTACCACTAAAATATTAAGAGAAAACAATCAAGAAATCAAAATCATAATTCTTTCAATGCATGATGAAGATCAATTTGTTTTACATCTTATGGAAATTGGTGTTAATGGATATTTATTAAAGGATACCGATACAGATGAGGTTGTAACAGCAATAAAGAAAGTATATGATTCAGGAATTTATTTCTCTGATTTTGTAAGTCGGATTATGTTAAGGAAAATGAATAAAACTCAGCAATCAAATTCTAAAATTTTTAATTATAAGACTGATTTATCTGGTAGAGAACTAGAGGTTTTAAGAAATATTTGTGAAGGACTTACAACAGCTGAAATTGGAGAAAAAATGTTTATAAGTCCAAGAACAGTAGAAGGTCATAGATTGAGAATTATGGAAAAATTGGGTGTCAACAACACAGCCAAACTTGTATCATTTGCAATAAAAAATGAATTAGTAAATATTTGATTATTTTGCCAAAATAGCTGTTGCCTCAATTTCAACTAAATATTTTTTATCTATTAATTTGCTTACTTCTATCATTGTGGTTGCAGGTTTTATAATACCAAAAATTTCATTATGGGCTTTCCCAACTTTTTCCCAATTTGCAATATTAGTTACATAAATTCTCGTCCTTACTACAGCATCTAAGTTTGAACCTAGTTGTTTTAAAGTATTTTCAAGTTTCAATAGAATAAATCTAGTTTGTAAATATTCGTCACCTTCACCTACAATCTCGCCACTGTGGTCTGTAGAAACAGTACCGCTAACTTCAATTACATTGCCAACTTTTATAGCCCTCGAATATCCCACTAAATCTTCCCACTTAGAGCCTGAAGACAAATTTGTTCTTTTCATATAGTTTTTTAATGTAAATAATAATGGTTATGGTTAAAAAACGAATTTTATTCTTTTTCAGTGTAAAATTATAAAAAAAATCGTAAGTCCAAAGTAATAATTAACCTCATAGATTTTTTAAAGGTCAACTATTTTTAACTCTAGCTATTTATTCCTTAAATTTTTCTAGTTGCCTTTTGACCTTAGTGCTAGTTTAATAAAATACAAAAGCTGTTTTGGGTCTAAGGAAATTAATTAGAATAAAACATTTTAATGCTCAAAGTCTAAATAAGGGCCAATTTTTGAAATTGTAATTTCATCTAAAATTTTAATTTCTTTTAAATCATCTAAAGTTTTAAAGTCCCCATGTTGTTTTTTATAAGCATTGATTATTCTAATTTGGTTAAAATTTAGATAGGGATGCCTTTGATTTGTAAGTTGGTTTATTTTAATTTTATTAATTCCTGTCCCAATAAAAACATTTTTAATTAATTCGCGAAAGACTTCTGGTTTAATTCCATAGGTTTCTTGAATTTGATCCAAATAAAAGAATCCACCTAGTAAATCTCTATATTTAATAATTCTTTTGGCTAAAACACTACCAATTCCATTAATCTGAATCAATTGAGAAGTATCTGCTTTATTAATGTCAAATTTTATGATTCCTTTTTTACTTTTTTCTAAATCCTTAGCCATGGGAATCTTTTGATCTGAGCTTATCAACACATTTTCTTGGTTGTCATATTTTTTCTCCGCAATTTTAGAAGGTAGTAAGATCAAACTTTCTAAAGATTCATAAAGGGAGGGTTTCAAACTATAAATTTTTAACAAGTCCTCTTTTATTTTAAATTTCCCACCTTTTGCTCTATATTTTAGTATTGTTCTTGCCGTGTAGCTAGGGAAACCTAAGTCGATGAGCTGTTGTTCTGAAGCATTGTTAGGGTCAAAATTAAATCTTTTGAAGATTTTTTCAGGATAGTTATTTTTATTTTTTAAGGTTGAAGAGTTGTTTTTTAAACTCCTGTAATTTTCTTCATTCTTTTCGGGAATTGGTATATCCCCATATTCTTCAATTACTATTTCACTTTGATTACCCGATGAAAAGTTGGAATACGAAAAAGTGACAGCCAAAGAAAATACTATGATTGTGAACAGTAATAAAGCGCCTTTAGCTTCGTGAATGCTCATTTCTAAATGTTCTCTCAAGAACACAATAATTTTATTCATGGATTTATTTGTAAAAAAAATGCCTTTTAATTTCAATCAAAAGGCATTTTTCATGTTTATTTTTTAAATTCGAGATTTGAAATTCCAAATAAAGGTTTATCTCCTGA
>DAIQBE010000106.1:0-8702 GCA_036781325.1 Leadbetterella sp.
TTGCTTTGAATGATGCAATTCCAAAAGCAAAATGGCTATCAAAAAAACAAACTTTAGAATTTAGCCCAGATTTAAATTCAAAAATACATAGCTCTGTTATGTATTATGACGGTCAGCTGGATGATTCAAAATATACCCTAGCTTTAGTACAATCAGCTTCAAAAATAGGTGCAAAAATTGCTAATTATCTAGAGATATTTCAATTCCAAAGGGATTCAAATGGGAAAATAATCAAAGCATTGGTCAAGGATACTATTTCAAATGAAGAATTTGAGATTAAAAGTAAATTATTTATAAATTGTACTGGCCCCTTTGCAGATTCTATTAGATTATTAGCCAATCCTGATGAAGAAGCAAGAATAAAACCTTCAAAAGGCGCACATATAGTAATTTCAAAAGAATTTTTTAGGGGAGAAAAGGCAATGCTAATTCCTAAAACCAAAGATGGCAGATTGGTTTTTGTAATTCCATTTAAATCTGAAGTAATGGTTGGTACAACGGATACCCCCTACGAAAATATTGAAAAAGAGCCCTATTTAGAAAATGAAGAAATAGCTTTTCTTTTAGAAACTTTGACTCCATTTCTTAAAAAAATACCAAAAAAAGAAGATATAAAATCGGGCTTTGGGGGAATTAGGCCTTTAATTTCAGGTAAAAGAAAAAATCAAAAAGAAACAAAAAGTTTGTTAAGAGATCATGAGGTAGAGGTTGATCAAAAATCGGGTCTTGTGAGTCTTTTAGGAGGAAAATGGACTACCTACAGATTAATGGCACAGGATACATTGGATGAGATTTGCAAAATTTTAGATATTCAAAAAGAATGTTCAACAAAAAACTATAAACTTTTTGGAGCTCAAAATCAAATTCCTAATCCTAATCTTATTACTGCAGATATCGACTTAGCTGTTAAAAATCATCTCATAGAAACATATGGTGACCAAGTAAATGAAGTATTGGAACTAATAAATATCGATCCAAATCTTAAAGAAAGAATATCGAGTAATTACCCGTTTATTAAAGCACAAATAGTTTACGCTTGCCATCACGAAATGATTACTAAACCAAGAGATTTTTTAGCCAGAAGAATCCGTTTAGAAATTTTAGATTGGAATGAATGCCTAGCGGTAATAAAAACTGTTTCTGAAATAATGGCAAAAGAACTTGGATGGGAGGAGGAAAAACTGATATTTGAAATTTTCTCTTATCAAAATCTATTAAATGATTTTAAAAGTAGAATTGCCTAAATAAATTTTTGAAGTATGTTGTAAATTTCATTCTCAATCTTTATTAAACAAAACTGATCAGTTTTGAATACAGAATTATCTTTTAATTTTTCATCTTTTTAATTTATATGCCAATTTTTAAAGATCAAATAGTAACGAACGCCAAAATTCTATTAACCGATAGTCGTTTCCTTTCTAATCCAGAGGCTAGTATTTTTTTTGCAATAAAAGGCGAGCGGCACGATGGGCATAAATTTGTAATTGACTTATATGAAAAGGGAATAAAAGAATTTGTTTTGGAAAAAGATGTAGTTGAGGGCGATGAAAACTTAAAGGCTTTTATTCAAAAACCAGATTTAAAAATTTGGCTGGTGACAAACAGTATTAAAGCTCTGCAAAATTTAGCCGCTCAAAAAAGACAAAATTTCAACTACCCAGTTATTGGAATAACTGGGAGCAATGGAAAAACAATTGTTAAAGAATGGCTGAATACTTTATTAGAGGAAGATTTCGAAATCATTAAAAGTCCAAGAAGTTATAATTCTCAAATTGGCGTTGCACTTTCTGTTTGGGAAATGTCCGAAAATCATAATTTGGGCATCTTTGAAGCTGGTATTTCATTACAAAACGAAATGCAACAATTGGAGCATATTATTAAACCTACTATAGGTATTTTTACTAATATTGGCCCTGCTCATAATGAAGGATTTAAAAGCATCAAGCAAAAAGTGTCTGAAAAACTTAGACTCTTCAAAAATTCCGATATTTTAATCTATTGTCAGGATTATCAAGAAATAAAAGAGGAAGTTCAAATCTTATTAAAAGCGGTAAACCCGAAAATTGAATTACTAGGTTGGTCAAAAAATGGATTTTCAGAAGTAGCAGTATCAACATTTTCTTTTCAAAATGAAACTGAAGTAACTATTACTCGTAAAGCTAAAAAATTCGCTTTTAAAGTCCCATTTATAGATGCTGCTTCCCTCGAAAATGCAATTCATTGTGCTTTTACCGGAATCTATATTTCAGAGACTAACCCTAAGAAGATTAATCTTTCCAAATTTTTTGAAAGATTTAAGCTTTTAAGACAGGTAGCTATGCGGCTGGAACTTAAGCAAGGCAACAATAGCAATTATATTATTGATGATACATACAATAATGATTTGGGAGGTTTAAAAATGGCTTTTAATTTTATGAGCCAACAGCAAACCAAAAGAAAAAAGGTATTGATAATAAGTGATATTCTTCAAACAGGGCTTCCCGAGTTAGATTTATATAAAGATCTTGCAGAATTAATTGAATCTCAACATATTCACTTTTTAATTGGTATAGGTCAAAGAATAAGTCAGAATCAAAATCTATTTGGAAATATTACTACCTTAAAACCACAATTTTATATAAGCACATCTCAGTTTCTAAAAGAATTTAATCTAGAAAGTCTATTTGATTCATTAATTCTTGTAAAAGGTGCTCGAACTTTTGAGTTCGAAAAAATAGTGAATCAATTGGTCATGAAAATTCATGGGACGGTTTTTGAAATAAATTTAGATGCCTTAACCCATAACCTAAACTTTTACAGATCGAAGGTTGGGCCTTCAACTAAGATAATGGCAATGGTAAAGGCTTTTGCGTACGGAAGCGGAAGTACTGAAGTGGCAAGTTGGTTGCAATACCATAGAATAGATTATTTAGCTGTAGCTTATCCAGACGAAGGGGTAGTTTTAAGACAAGATGGGATAAAACTACCCATATTAGTTTTAAATTCAGACCCAGAAACATTTTTTAAAGTTTTTGAATTTAATCTTGAGCCAGAAATTTATAGTTTGAGAATACTTAAAGCTTACATCAATTTTAAACAAAACGTTTACCCTAATGCAAAAACCAAAATACATTTAAAAATAGACACAGGTATGAATAGGCTTGGGTTTATTGAAGATGATTTTGAAGAATTACTACAACTATTAATTGACCAAAGAAACATTGAAGTTGCGAGTATTTTTAGCCATTTAGCTGGAGCTGATGAAAATGAGCACGTTGCATTCTCCAAAATGCAAATCAAAAATTTCACTATTCTATCAGAGAAAATCATTAAAAGACTCGGATACTCTCCTTTACGACATATTTGTAATTCTGCCGGGATAGTTCGTTTTCCGGAAGCAAAATTTGATATGGTTCGTCTTGGCATTGGTTTATATGGCGTTGAGTCTTCTGCTTTAGAACCTGATGCTTTACAGATTGTTGGAACTCTAAAAACTACTATTTCACAGATTAAAACTATACAAAAAGGAGACACAGTAGGTTATGGCAGACACGGCAAAGTAGAGAAAGAAACTAAAATAGCTACACTAGCTATTGGATATGCAGATGGCTACGATAGGGGATTTAGCAAAGGAGTGGGCAAAGTAATGGTTAATGGAACAATGTGTCCAACGATTGGAAATGTATGCATGGATATGACTATGATTGACGTTTCTGAGGCTATTTGTAAGGAAGGGGATCAAGTAATAATTTTTGGACAAAATCCTAGCATCAGTAAATTATCCAAATCAATTGAAACAATTCCTTATGAAATACTAACAGGAGTAAGTGAAAGAGTTAAACGAGTATTTTATCATGAATAACTTTCAAAAATTACGTTTTAATTCTTTAATAAATACCAAATAAATAATTTCAAATTTCATTCAACCAAAGCAAGAATTCTGCTTTTTTCCTTCTTGAAACCGGAATCTCATTATCTAAATCAGTTATAATAGTACCCCCTTCCCCCTTATTATATTTTCTTATATAATTTTTATTAACTAAATAAGAATGATGAATTCTAAAAAAACCGTAAACTTCTAATAATTCTTCAAAGTCTTTTATACTTTTTGTAACCACTTTTTTTGTTCCATCTGTTAGAAAAACATAGGTATAATCTTCATCAGCTTGACAGTACACAATTGTGTTGATTTGAACTAACTCTAGACCATTCAAAACAGGTAATGGAATTCTGTTCGAAATATTTTTTGGTTTTTTAAAATTTTCCAAAAATAATCTATAATTTTCAAAGGATTTTTTTGAATCAATATTCTTTATTGCTTTAATCAAAGCTTCTTTCAATTCAGAAATATTAATAGGTTTCAATAAATAATCTAGCGCACTAAATTTTATTGCAGTTATAGCATATTGATTAAATCCTGTAGTGAAGATAATTTGAAAATTTATTTCTTTAAATTTTTCTAATAAATCAAACCCTGAACCAATTGGCATTTCAATATCTAAAAATACAATATCTGGCTTTTTGGTTTGTATAAGTGAAAAAGCAACTTCTATATTTTCGGCTGTTCCTACTATCGAAATGGATTCATCACAATAATTATTTATTATTAAAGTAAGTGTTTCAATGCTTTTTTTTTCGTCGTCTACAATAATGCAAGTATACATTTTTTAAAAAATTTGCGTGCTTTAAAAAATTCTAAAAAGTGGCGAATTCTAGGCTTGAGAATTAAATGCAACAATTAAATCTCTTCTTGGGCTGGATTCCTAAAGCACAAAAATCATTTAAATTGATAAAATTATATTAACTATACATTCAACCATTATAAATACTCACAGAAAAAATGGAAATGGAGAGGAAGGAAAAACCTTAAAATATTTAATCGGGAAAATCTAATTTATATTTTATCTTATATAAATTGTTAATTGTTAACGATTCAACTTCTTCGAAAAAAACCTTATCAATAATTCTATATTTTTCGAACTTTAGATGAAGTTCCCGAATAAAAACCTGCAAACATTTAATATTAATAGCCCAAATATTATTTTAAATTAGATTTAGTTCTATTCCAATAGTATTCACCTTATTCTGCAAGAAATTTAGCGTTTCATTAAATTTGGACTTATCTTTTAACTTAGTTTTTACCCCAACATAAAATTTAATCTTGGGCTCAGTTCCAGAAGGCCTGCATGTAAATTTAGTACCATCTTTTGTAAAAAACTGCAAAACATTAGAAGTTTCAATTCCTAAACTTCCAGAAGGAATATCTACTACATTTCCAGTAATTAAATCGGTTCTTTTCAAACTACCATAATCATCCATTCTAATAACTTTTGAACCCGCTAAACTCTTAGGAGGTTTGACTCTAAAGTCAGCCATCATTTGTTGAATTTCCTCTGCCCCGGCTTTTCCTTTTTTTGTAACTGAAATAAGTCCTTCATAATAAAATCCAAACTGTTTATACATATCTGCCAAAAAATCGAAAAGACTAATTCCTTTTTGTTTGGCATATGCAGTTAATTCAGCAATTATTGCACAACTGGCAATGGCATCTTTATCTCTTACTTTATCACCTATTAAGTAACCGTAACTTTCCTCACCGCCAGCTATAAAAGTAGATTTTCCTTCTAACTCTCTAATTACTTGAGCTATATACTTAAAACCCGTTAATGTATTATAACATTTCACACCGGCCTTTTCTGCCATAGAATCGATAAGGTCAGTGGTCACTATGGTCTTGCAAACAAATTCATTCCCAGTAAGTTTTTTAGCATTCTTCCATGCTTTTAACAAATAATAGATAATTAAACTTGCGGCTTGATTTCCATTTAATAATTGCCATTCACCTTCAGGATTTTTTACGGCCATTCCCACTCTATCAGCGTCTGGATCTGTGGCAATTACCAAGTCTGCATCTATTTCTTTTGCTTTTTTAAGTGCTAGAGTCATTGCCTCTTTCTCCTCTGGATTTGGATAAACTACGGTAGAAAAATTGCCATCAGGATTTGATTGTTCTTTTACTACAGTTACATTTTCAAAGCCCAATTGGGCCAAAGCCTTTGGAACCATGGTAATACCAGTGCCATGAATCGGGCTAAAAACTATTTTAAGGTCTTTTTGTTTTTTTATAATTCTAGGAGAAACAGCAATACTTTTAACAGCTTTTAGATATTTTCTATCTAAAACATCCCCTATCATTTTAATTCTCTTTTTTACTCCTTTAAACTTTATTTCTTTTACATTTTTTATTGCATTAACTTCATTAACTATATTTTTATCGTGAGGTGCTACTACTTGGGACCCATCTACCCAATATACTTTATAACCATTATATTCCTTTGGATTATGCGATGCCGTAATTACGATTCCAGATTGACATCCCAATTCCCTAACAGTAAAAGACAATTGGGGTGTTGGACGCAGTTCTTTATATAAGAAAACAGTTATGCCGTTTGCTGACAGAATATTTGCTGCAATTTGAGCAAATTCTGAAGAAAAATTTCTATTGTCGTAAGCAATAGCAACTTTAATTATTTGGCCTCCAAAACACTTATTTAGATAATTAGCTAATCCTTGAGTAGCTGCTCCAACTGTGTATTTATTCATTCTGTTTGAGCCAACACCTATCTCTCCTCTCATGCCTCCGGTTCCAAACTCTAAATTTTTATAAAAGGAATCTACAAGTTGATTAACATTTCCATTAACAATCAAATCGTTTATAGCCAATTTTACGTTTTCGTCATAACGCCCTTTCAGCCATGTATTAATGTTTTTTTCTACGGTAGGTTCTAACTTAAGAGTTTTTAACATTGTAAATATTTTTTTTGTACTGAACAAATTAAAGAATTATATAACATTTATCAAAATATTTTATTCAATAAATAATCTAAAACAAGTACTATTATTAATCTAAATTATCGAGCAAAAATACTAAAGAAGACATTGCGGCGGCCCCTAATTCTAATTCTCTTTTGTTTATACTTTCAAATGTATCAGTGGCTGCGTGGTGAAAATCAAAATATCTTTGTGAATCTGGTTTAAATCCAATTAACACAGTACCCGTTTTAGCTAAGGGGCCAATATCTGCACCTCCACTTCCTTTGCCTATTTCGTGAAGTCCATATGGAGATAATAAATTTTTAAATTTTACAATTTTCTCAATTTCACTATCATTTCCCACTATTCCAAAGCCCCTTGGAGTAAATCCTCCAGAATCGGATTCTATAGCATAAACATGTTTTTCTTTTTTCAATTCTGCTTGATCCGCATAGGTTGTACCCCCTTTTAACCCATTTTCTTCATTCATAAACATTACTACCCTGATGGTCCTTTTAGATTTATAGCCCAAAGCTTTTAAAACTCTTAAAACTTCAATTGCCTGCACACAACCTGCCCCATCATCATGTGCCCCTTCACCTAAATCCCAGGAATCCAAATGACCTCCAATTAGTATAATTTCCTCTGGCTTTTCCGTTCCTATCATCTCTCCAATTACATTATGGGAAGCCGCATCTGGATAAGTTTTACAATTTTGCTTAAAATAAATTTTCATTGCTGGATCTTTCTTTAAAGCATCACTTAGTTTATCGGCAGAATTGGTAGAAATTGCAGCGGCCGGAATCATAGCCCCACCAGAATAACGCATGCTCCCAGTATGAGGCAAGTCATCATTTTTTAAATTCATAGATCTCACAATTACTCCTAAAGCCCCGTATTGAGCGGCCTGTGAAGCGCCTGCTCCTCTTTGGTCAACGGCACCTCCATAAGCTTCAAAAGTATTAATTTTCGTAGGATCCATCGGTCTATTAAAGAATACAATTTTCCCTTTAATCTTTTCTTTTCCTGCTTCTTTTAATTCTTTAAAATTTTGAAACTCAACTATCTCGGCCGTTAAACCCATTGAAGGGGTAGCTACAGAGCCACCTAATGCTGCTATATCGATTTTGATTTTTTTGCCATTTTGATAAAAATATGCTTCTTCTTTCGTGCCTCTCTCCCAATGAGGTACTTTAACATCTTGTAAAACGACATTATTAAAACGATAAGATTCCATCTTAGTTTTTGTAAAATCTACCGCTTTTTTTGCTCCATGTGAACCGCTAAGCCTTGGTCCAATTTTTTTACATAAAAATTCCAAATTTTTATATGCTTCCCCCCTACTTAGCGTATGATCAAATATTTTTTTAATCATTATTGAGTCCAAGTTTTGAGAAAACAAATTAAATGAGGCAAGAAAAAATAAATAAAAATATTTCATATTGATGGGGTATATTTGAGATAAGTATGCATTAAACAAAAAGAAGATAAAAAAACACAAAAAAAGAGGACCTTTTACAAATCCTCTATTTAATAAAATTTTTATAAAATCATTTTAGTGGCTCTCAAGATGTTCATTATCATATCCGCCGGCAAAAATTAAAATCATTATTAATGTGCCAACTACAAATGTAAATAGATCAGTAAATAGACCTAAAACAAGTAAAATTAGAATAAAAACGGTTATCATTAACCAAGTGGGAACAGTATCGAAAGCTTTTGACATGGTATTTCTTTATAATTTTGTGCAATAATAATAAATATTGTCTAGACCTTAAAAATATATTTAAAAAAAAATGATATTTCTAGGAAATTTCACATATTTAGAAAATTTATCCTTAAAACTGAAAATGAATTCTTTATCTAGGTATTATTTGGTTTTATTTCTTAGCTATTTATTGATTCCAAAA
>DAIQBE010000107.1:0-8688 GCA_036781325.1 Leadbetterella sp.
CATGAAACAGTTATGGGGCGTGAGGCAGTGGTTCAAGAGTCCATTCTTTCTGAGTATGTTAAGAATCAGAAGGCTGGAAGATATGAGCCAATGATTTCTACATCAGATGGTTTGAAAAAACCATATTCTGTTACACTTTGGAATGGACACGAAAAGAAAAATCATAGTTGGGGTTTAGTAATTGATCTAAATACATGTACTGGTTGTTCTTCTTGTTTGGTAAGTTGTCAAGCAGAGAACAACGTTTCAGTTGTTGGAAAGGCGGAAGTAGCTAGAGCAAGAGAAATGCACTGGATTAGAATTGATAGATATTATTCTAGTGATGCAGATCCCGAAAACCGAACTTTTGGAGGATATAAAGATATGGAAAAAGCTTCTGAAAATCCTGAAGTTATGTTCCAGCCCATGATGTGTCAGCATTGCTCAAACGCTCCTTGTGAGACTGTTTGTCCAGTTTTAGCTACTACTCATAGTTCTGAAGGGTTAAACCAAATGACTTATAATCGTTGCGTAGGTACTCGTTATTGCGCAAACAATTGTCCGTATAAAGTAAGAAGATTTAACTGGTTTAAATATTTTGAGAATGACAATTTCGATTTTCATTTCAATAACGATTTAGGCAGAATGGTTATTAACCCTGATGTTACTGTTAGATCTAGGGGAGTTATTGAGAAATGTTCTATGTGTGTTCAGCGTATTCAATCTGGTAAATTAACAGCCAAAAAAGAGAAGCGTCGTCCAATAGATGGAGAGATTGAAACTGCATGTTCTCAATCATGTCCTACAGGTGCTATTACTTTCGGAGATATGTTAGATCCGGAGTCTAAAATATCAAAAATTTTGGAAAGAGAAGAAGAAGGAAGAGCTTTCCAAGTTTTAGAAGAAATAAATGTAAGGCCTCAAGTAAATTATTTAGTAAAAATTAGAAATAAAGACGAAGGGAAAAAAGTTGCAGAACCAGCACACAGTGCAGAACATGCTGCTCATTAATTTTTTGTAAATTCAATAGTTAAAAATAGTTCTTAACAAATTTTAGGATAATAGTATGTCAGTAGTTTCACCTATAAGAGAACATTTGGTAACCGGTGGTAAAACCTATCACGATGTTACTGAAGATATATGCAGACATGTAGAAAGTAAACCTACTAAAGAATGGAAAATAGCTTTTTCAATTTCCGTTTTGGTGTTGCTTTATGGAGGATCTTGGGTTCTATGGACCTGGTGGGAAGGTCTCGGCGTTTGGGGTTTAAACAAAACCGTCGGTTGGGCATGGGATATTACTAACTTCGTTTGGTGGGTTGGTATTGGTCACGCTGGGACGCTAATTTCTGCAATCCTACTTTTATTTCGTCAAAAATGGAGAACTTCAATTAATAGGGCAGCAGAAGCTATGACTATATTTGCTGTACTTTGTGCAGCCTCATTCATTGTAATGCACATGGGTCGTCCTTGGTTGGCATATTGGGCATTGCCTCTACCTAATACCTTTGGATCGTTATGGGTTAACTTTAATTCACCTTTAGTTTGGGACGTTTTTGCAATTTCGACTTACTTTTCTGTTTCATGTCTGTTTTGGTATATCGGTTTAGTTCCTGACTTAGCCACAATTAGAGATAGAGCTACTGGAGTAAGGAAAAGTATATATGGTGCATTGTCACTAGGATGGACAGGAGGAGCTAAGACATGGGCTAGATATGAGGATGTATCTTTAATTTTAGCAGGTTTATCCACTCCCTTAGTACTTTCAGTTCATACAATTGTATCATTTGACTTTGCTACTTCAGTAATACCAGGATGGCATACTACAATATTCCCACCTTATTTTGTGGCAGGTGCAATTTTTTCAGGTTTTGCGATGGTTCAGAACTTAATGTTGGTAACCAGGGTGGTGTATAAACTTGAAGATTATATTACAATAGAACATATCGGTTTAATGAATAAAATCATAACTGTAACAGGATCAATAGTTGGGGTTGCATATATTACTGAATTTTTTATTGCATTTTATTCTGGAGTTCAGTACGAAAGTTATGCCTTTTTGAATAGAGCAACAGGTCCATTATGGTGGTCATATGCAATGATGATGACTTGTAATGTTCTGTCTCCTCAAATATTTTGGTTTAAAAGTATGAGAGAGAATATTGTAATCTCATTTGTTATTGCTGTTGTTGTAAATATAGGAATGTGGTTTGAGCGTTTTGTAATTATTGTTACTTCATTGCACAGAGATTATCTTCCTTCAAGCTGGACTTATTTTACACCTAGAATGGGAGACATAGGAGATTATTTGTTTTCGTTTGGCTTTTTCTTTACTTGTTTTTTCTTGTTTTCTAAATTTCTGCCTGTAATTAATATGGCTGAGGTCAAAGCAGTGCTAAAAACTTCCTCCGAAAAAACAGTAGAAAAATCAAAAGTATCAGCTCATTAATTAAAAAGAAATTATCAGAAAAATGGCAGATAAGAAATATTTAGTAGGCATTTTTGAAGACGAAGACGTCGTTATGAGTGCCGTAGGTAAAATTAGGGGAAGTAACATTAAGATACATGAAGTCTACTGTCCTTATCCAGTTCATGGATTAGACTCCGCTTTGGGATATGAAAGACCAAGAATGGGTGTTCCAGCATTTCTTTTTGGAATGACAGGTACAACTTTAGCTTTTTTACTTACTTTTTGGACTATGGGAATTGACTGGCCAATGAATATTGGAGGAAAAAACTTTTTCCCCTTCCCTACAAATATCCCAATTGTTTTTGAATTAACTGTATTATTAGCTTCATATGGAATGGCTTTCACTTTTTTCTTTATGGAAGGATTAGTTCCTAGTGCTAAACCAATAATTTTTGATCTAAGAAGCACAGATGATAAATTTGTAATGGCTATTGATATGGGTAAAAATAGTATTTCCGAAGTAGAAATATCTGATATTTTGAAGTCAACAGGTGCTTCTGAAGTGAATGTAAAAGAAATTTAAGAGATTTAAAATCATTAAAAATGAATAATAAGAAATCATATATAAAATTGTTTTTAACACTTGTAATTGGTGGTTCACTTTTTGGGTGCGATAGTAAAAACTCTACTGGTTGGGAGTATGCTCCAAATATGTACAATTCTTTAGGTTATGAACCACAGACTCAAATAAAGAAGAATACCATTAATGCAAATGGATTAAATATGCGTTATCCCGTTGAAGGAACAATTGCTAGAAGAAATTTTCAAACTAGTTTCGTTCAAGGTGATAGCAGCGTAATAAATGATATAATGGTTTATGACATTAACAAAGATGGATTAGCAGCTGCTTCTACTAATTTAAAAAATCCCATGCCTTGGTCTGAAAAAGTAGAAGAAGAAGGGAAGGTTTTATATGAACGCAATTGTCAACATTGTCATGGAGCTGGAGGAGCAGGAGATGGGAAAGTTGCAAAATTCTATAAAGGGGTTCCAAATTATGCATCTGATGCATATAAAAACCTAAATGATGGTCATATTTTTCATGTAATAACGTATGGAAAGGGAAGAATGTGGTCATTAAAAGGACAAGTTACTCCTGCGGAGCGATGGAAGATAGTTCATTATGTTCATAGGTTACAATTAGGTAGTTAAAATACCTTACTTATTTTTAATTTTATTTTAAGCGTTAATAGTAAATTTATATAAAATGGCTCATAAGCACGAAATACCATCCTTAGATGAATCATTTGACTTTAATCCTGAATTAAAGAAAAAACTCATTTTCTCTGCAATACTTGGTGTAGCCCTTGTAGCACTTGGTGCTTTTTTAATATCTAAGCATTGGAGTATAGGTGTTTGGGAATCTGCAGCTCATGGTGCAGAACATTCGGGTGGTGAGCACGCCGAAGGTCATCATGGAGCTACACTTTTTTCAAGAATAGTTGCTAATTTGTGGATGAATAGTGTTTATTTTTTAGGTATATCTGTTGTAGGAGCTTTTTTTCTATCTTATAACTATGTTGCAAAGGCAGGTTGGTATGTTTCATTTAAAAGAGTTCCAGAAGCGTTTCCTTCATTTATAATCGTTCCGGCTGCAATTATTTTAGCTTTGTATCTTATTCCTACTACTAGAGAAATAATTTTTCATTGGACTACCCCTGGAATAATGGAAAAGGGAAGCGCAACCTACGATAAGATAATAGCGGGTAAGTCTTGGTATCTAAATAATGGCTTTTTCTTAGCTCGTATCATCTCCTATTTCGTAGTTTGGTATTATTTGTGGACTCAGATTAGAAAGAATTCTCTTTTAGAAGATCAATATGGCGATTTAGCCTATTATCATAAAAGCCGTAATTTTTCCAAGATGTTTTTAATATTTTTTGCAGTTACTTCATCTACTGCAGCTTGGGATTTATCCATGTCAATTGATTCTCATTGGTTTTCAACAATGTTTGGATGGTATCATTTGGCTTCGTGGCATGTTGCAGGTCTTTCAGCTATGATGTTAACCATTATTCTTTTAAAAGAGCAAGGATATTTGAAAGCGGTTAAGTTTAGTTCCATTCATGATTTAGGTAAATTGATGTTTGGTTTCTCTGTTTTTTGGACTTATGTGTGGTTTAGCCAATTTCTTTTGATATTTTACGCAAATCTTCCTGAAGAAACTATTTACTTTAGAGAGCGCTTTTCAGGACATGATGGAAGATATTTCGCACCTTTTTTATTAAATATTTTATTAAACTTTATTTTTCCTTTTTTAATTTTAATGGCAAGGGAATCTAAAAGAAACTACACTTTTTTAAAATTAGCATGTGGTTCAATTTTAATTGGTCACTGGTTTGATTTTTATCAAATGCAAATGCCGGGAATAGCTAAGAATCAAGGTGGTATAGGAATTATTGAATGGGGAACAACCTTGACTTTTGCATCTTTATTTATCTATTTTGTAGCTAATCAGCTTTCTAAAGGTAATTTGATAGCAAAGAATCATCCATTCTTAGAGGAAAGTTTACATCACGATATTTAAATTTTTGTAAACAATTTTATTTAACATTAGATTATATATTTAGAATTATAATTTTTAGAAAATGACAATTTTAATAGTACTACTTTCCCTTTTGTTTATTGTTCTCACTTTTTTAGTGGTCAGTAAAGCACAAACAATTCTTAAAGGATTAGATAAAACAAAAGACTCAGAAGAAACAGAATACCTAGGAGCTCCTGATAAAAGTAATTCTGCGAATGGTTTGGGATTATTCGTTTTTTGGTTGCTTAGTATCATTGGTATTGTTTGGTCATTTAATAATGCTAAGAAAGATTTTTTGCCAGAGGCTTCCTCTATTCATGGTAAAGAAACAGACTATTGGTTTTGGGTTTCTATGATTGTTATTATGATTGCTTTCTTTTTAATTAATTCTGTTTTATTTTATTTTACGTATAAATACAGGTATCAAAAAGGTCGGAAAGTTGCTTTTTTTACACACAATAATAATTTAGAAATAGTTTGGACCGCAATTCCTGCTGTCGTTATGGCGGGTTTAGTTTTTTCTGGTTTAAAAGTGTGGACCAAAGTTATGGATGAAGCTCCAGCAAATGCCGAGGTTATTGAAATAATGGGTAAGCAATTTGCTTGGACTGTCCGTTATCCTGGAGCTGACGACAATAAGTTGGGGGATTATAATTATAAATTAATGGATGACGCGGGTGGAAATCCTATGGGTGTAGATTTTAGTGATGAAAATTCTTTTGATGATTTTTCAAATACTTCAGAAATTCACATTCCTAAAGGTAAGCCAGTTTTACTTAAAATTAGAGCAAGAGATGTTTTGCATAGTGTTTTTATGCCTCACATGAGAGTAAAGATGGATGCAGTACCGGGTATGCCTACCAAGTTTTGGTTTGTAGCTGACAAGAGTACAGAGGATATGAGGGCAGAATTAGGTAAACCAGATTTTAACTATGAAGTCGCTTGCACTGAGGTGTGTGGTAGATCTCATTTCGGAATGAAAATGCTTTTGGTAGTGGATGAGCCTGCAGATTATGAGAAATGGAAGAAAAATCAAAAGCCACTTCTTACGGAGAATGCTGCTTTACTCGATAAAGTACCCGCAAATTTGAAAGCGAAGGCTTTAAAATATATTGCACAAGAGCCTGCTCCTGTGGCAGAAGTTAAGGAAGATACAACGAAGGTTGTAGCTTCAAGAGTGATTGGTAATAAATTATTAGCAAAATTAAAATAATATAGATATGTCAACTAGTTCTAAAGTAGATGTACATTCCCATGATGATCATGCTCATGAAGAGCATCACGAATTGGGGTTTATTAGAAAATATATTTTCTGCGAAGACCATAAAGTTATAGCAAAACAATATTTGATTTCAGGTATTATTTGGGCTTTTATTGGAGGTTTAATGTCAGTAGTGTTCAGGTTACAATTGGGTTTTCCAGACATGGATATGGCTTGGATGAAGCCTTTACTTGGGCAGTGGGTTACTATTGATCCTGCATCAGGATTAGGTAAATTAGATCCCAATTTTTATTTAGCTTTGGTTACTATGCACGGTACCATTATGGTCTTTTTTGTTTTGACTGCGGGATTAAGTGGTACATTTTCTAATTTTTTGATACCACTTCAAGTGGGTGCTAGAGATATGGCATCTGGATTTATGAATATGTTATCTTATTGGATATTTTTCATATCTAGCATTTTAATGTTTGTTTCTATTTTTATTCAAACTGGTCCTGCTGGTGGTGGATGGGTAATTTATCCTCCACTGAGTGCTTTGAAAGATGCTAATCCAGGTTCTCAAGATGGTATGACACTTTGGTTAGTATCTATGGCCCTTTTTATTGTATCGAGTTTATTAGGTGGAATAAACTATGTTACTACAGTAATAAACTTGAGGACCAAAGGAATGTCTATGGATAAATTACCTTTAACTGTTTGGGCATTTACATTTACAGCAACCTTAGGTATTTTGTCTTTCCCTGTTTTATTCTCTGCTGCTTTACTCCTTATTTTTGATAGGAGTTTTGGAACAAGTTTTTACTTATCTGACATTTATATCAATGGTCAAGCCCTTCCTAATCAGGGAGGAAGTCCGATATTATTTCAGCATTTGTTTTGGTTTTTAGGTCACCCAGAAGTGTATATAGTTATTTTGCCAGCCCTAGGTTTGACTTCAGAAATTATTGCCACCAATGCTAGAAAGCCAATTTTTGGATATAAGGCTATGATTTTCTCAATGGCTGGTATTACATTTTTAGCCTTTATTGTTTGGGCTCATCATATGTTTATGACTGGAATGAATCCTTTCTTGGGTTCTGTGTTTATGTTATTAACTTTAATTATCGCGGTTCCTTCGGCGGTTAAAGGTTTCAATTACACCGCTACCCTTTGGAGAGGTAATATTATTTTTACACCTGCTATGTTGTTTGCCATTGGTTTGGTTTCTTTCTTTATTTCTGGTGGCTTAACGGGTATAATTTTAGGTAATGCTGCCCTGGATATACAATTACATGATACCTATTTTGTCGTTGCTCACTTCCATTTAGTTATGGGTTCTGCTGCATTCTTTGGTATGATTGGAGGGGTATATCATTGGTTTCCAAAAATGTTTGGAAGAATGATGAATCCTACCTTAGGGTATATTCATTTTTGGTTTACTTTTGTGGGTATATATTTAGTATTTTTCCCAATGCATTATATTGGGATTGCAGGCTTTCCTCGTAGATATTATCAATGGTCAGGTTTTGAAACATTTAATACGTACGCAGATTTAAATAGTTTTATTTCGGTTGCCGCAATTATTACATTTTTAGCACAATTGATTTTTATTGCAAACTTTGTTTATTCTATTTTTAGAGGCAAGAGAGCAAGTTCAAATCCTTGGAAATCAAATACCTTAGAGTGGACAACTCCTATACATCCAGAACATGGCAATTGGGTCGGAGAAATTCCAACAGTATATAGGTGGCCATATGATTACTCAAAGCCAGGAGCTGATGATGACTTTATTCCTCAAAATGTACCTTTTTCAGAAACAATGAGTTCTAATCTGCCAGAAGAAAACGAACTGATTAAATATGAGAAAGAAGTTGAATCAATAAAATTTGATCCTTCAATTCACGATTAATGTTTTTTTAACCTTAATGAAGTACAATGAAATAGGTTTCCTGTCTTTCATTGTACTTTTTTATTTTAGTGGATAAATTTTTTAGAAGATTTGGTATTTTAACTATTGCTTCAGTTATAATTTTAATTTTTGTAGGAGGGATAGTTCGGGCTACTGGTAGTGGTATGGGGTGCCCTGATTGGCCAAAATGTTTTGGCTCATGGATTCCTCCAACAAATATCGACCAATTACCCTTAAACTATCAGCAAGTATTTGGTGAGAAATTAAAAGGTGAGGTAGTATTTAATCCAATTAAAACTTGGATTGAGTATTTAAACAGACTTTTGGGTGTTTTAATTGGTTTTTTCATTTTTTTGACTTTCATTTTTTCATTTTTAACATACAGGAAATCGGAATTAAAGATTGTTGTTGTTTCTTTCATTTCTTTTTTATTGGTAGGTTTTGAGGGATGGTTGGGTTCTAAAGTGGTTTCTAGTGAGCTACATCCAGTTTTAATTACCATACATATGTTGGTATCTTTACTTATTTTAGGACTTTTGATTTTTGTGATTTTAAAGTCTTATAAAATAAAAGGTAATTACGATTCTTTTGCAGGAAATAAA
>DAIQBE010000108.1:0-8647 GCA_036781325.1 Leadbetterella sp.
GTTTCATCTAGGATTCCATCTAGTTTAATGAGTGTTTTAGTTTTTTTTATATGAAACTCTTTCGATGTGTCTTGGGCAGTCGCTAAAAAATTAATAATGTTAAGAAAGCAAAAAAGTAAAGAATAAGCAAACTTCATTTGATTATTAAATGTTGTCTTGTTGATGAAAATCGATACAAATATGGTAGATTTAAATTTCAAAATTGAATTTTTAACACTTTTTAGATGTCAAAGCGGAAAAGAAAGTCTCAAATAGCAGAGCAAAAAAAACAAATCCACGATTTTTTTAAAAATTTTAATGATAGAGTTTACACCTTAAATGATCTCTATAACCATCTTGATGTAATAGATCAAGATGAAAAAATATTCGTTAAACTTATAGTAGAAGATTTGGTGGACGAAGGAATATTAAAATTAGCGGGTAGAAGCCGTTATGTTTTTAATGATAACACCCAAATGAACCAAGATTTTATTTCGGGGAAAGTAGATTTTGTAAACCCTAAATTTGCTTTTATAAGGTATGACGACGACCAATCTGATGTTTTTGTCTCAGCAGATGATTTGGGCGGAGCCTTAGATGGTGATTTAGTGAAAGTCAAAATAATAGGACAAAGAAAAAATGGAAAGAATCCGGAAGGCCGCGTATCTGAAATTATTTCTCGGGCAAGAGAAGAAGTAGTTGGTAAAATAAAAGTCTTTGCGTCTTATGCATTAGTGAGGCCCGATAATAAAGGTTTTTACGATGATATTTTCGTTTCCAAAGAATTTGTAAATGGTGCGGAAACAAACGACCTGGTTATTGTGAAAATCACCAATTACCCTTCAGACCATATTCAAGCCTCTGGGCAAGTAATCGAAGTCTTAGGTAAATCTGGAGATAATAATGCTGAAATGCATGCTATAATGGCGGAATTTGGATTGCCAGTAAAGTTTCCAGAAGAAGTATTAGCTGAAGCTGAGGCCATTAGCGAATTAATTAGCAAAGAGGAAATAGCAAAAAGACGTGATATGCGTGAGACTTTAACCTTCACCATTGACCCTCATGACGCCAAAGATTTTGACGATGCTCTTAGTTACAGCTTATTGGAAAATGGGAATTATGAGATTGGAGTCCATATTGCGGATGTATCTCATTATTTATTACCCAATACAAAATTAGAAGCGGAAGCCGTAAAAAGAGCCACGTCTGTTTATTTGGTAGACCGAACCATACCGATGTTGCCGGAAAAACTATCGAATAATTTATGCTCTCTTCGGCCGAATGAAGATAAATTAGTTTTTTCCGCAGTTTTTGAAATAGATTCCCATGCTAATGTTTTAAAAGAATGGTTTGGAAGAGCCATAATTCATTCTGACAGAAGGTTTTCTTATGAGCAAGCTCAGGAGCTTTTGGAATTAGATGATGAAACAACAGATAGCTATAGTGTGAAATTGAAAACTTTAAATGGTCTTGCCAAAACTTTAAGAAAAGAACGCTTTAATAAAGGGGCATTCAATTTTGAAACCAATGAAGTAAAATTCAATTTGGATGAAAATGGAAGACCCTTAGGAGTGTATCAAAAAGTAAGAAAAGACGCCCACAAACTTATTGAAGAATTTATGCTTTTAGCGAATAAAAGAGTGGCTGAATTTGTATATAAAATTAATAGCCAAGCCATGAAAGAGCAAGAAGCGGAGCCCTACACCATGGTTTACAGAGTTCACGAGCCACCAAATCCTACTAAAATGGAGACTTTTGTGAAATTTGCAGGTAAACTAGGATTTTCTGTTAAAACAGGAAATACAAATGTTTTGGCAAACTCACTCAATAAATTAATGTCAGAAATAGAAGGGAGCCCTGTTCAAAATGTATTGGAATCTTTGGCTATTCGGACTATGAGCAAGGCAAGATACTCGACCGCTACTTTAGGACATTTTGGATTAGCTTTTGAGCATTATAGTCATTTTACATCTCCAATAAGACGTTATCCCGATGTAATGGCCCATCGAATGCTGCAGCACTATTTAGATGGAGGCAAATCTCTCCACAAAGAAGATTACGAAGAGAAATGCAAACATTCTTCTGATCAAGAAAAATTGGCTGCCGAGGCCGAGAGGGCTTCCATCAAGTACAAGCAGGTGGAGTTTATGAGTTTTCAACCTCGCACCCAAGTTTTTTCGGGTGTAGTTACAGGAGTTGCGGAGTTTGGTATTTTTGTGGAAGTTGAAAACACTTCTTGTGAAGGTATGGTGCGATTGGCAGATCTAAGTGATGATTTTTACGAGTTCGATGCCGATAATTTTAGGGTAGTAGGAAAACGGAAAGGAAAGATAATTGGATTTGGAAATGCTGTAAAAGTTAAAATAAAAGCCACTGATTTAGAAAGAAGGAGTATAGATCTTGAGTTAGTTTCTGTAGAGGGTTCAAATTTTGTTCAAAAAGATAGATTTAGTTCCTCAAAGCCAAACCGTGGTAGTAGAGCTGATGGAAAGAGAAATAGGAAGAGGTAAATTTTAAAGATTATTTTTTAGGTTTAGCAGAGCGTTATTGATATTATTCCACTTTTTATTTAATTTTAGGGATGTTCAATACCAAAAAAAATCTTTTTGTCAAATAAAGGATTTTTATTTCTAAGTTTAAAAACTTAATTTTTATTTCAATTTTGAAGACCGCTACCTTAGTTTTAAACATTATTTTCAGTATTGCCTTTTTTCCATCTGTAATAGCAGCAATGATGTCTCCAATGGTATTTGGCAGCGGTTCAAGTTTTGGAGCTTGGGCTGTTTTTTTTGCAATTATCGGTATTCCGATATCCATTTTTTTTACTCAAATTATTTCTTGGTTTCTATTTTTTAAGGGGAATTATACCTACGCAATTAGGATTAGTTTAATCCCCTTACTATTTTTTCTGGTTTTAGTTATAGGGTTTCTTTTCTCTTTAAATTAACAGAATAGTTTTTTTCATTGGTTTCATCCTGTTAAAAAATGTAAGGGAAAGGCATTTCTTGTTTATAAATCAAATAAAAAAAATAGAAGCCTACATTTGTGACTTCTATTTTTCTTCATTTTTACAGTTTGTTAGTTTTTTGGAGCTTCTGCCTCGCTTTTAACTTTTGGTGGCGCAGGGGGTGGTGGTGGAGGTGCTAATGGTTTTTTTAAACTAGCAGGCGGTGCATTGGGAGCTTTAATATTTTTAATGTGTTCCCCTCCTCTTGGTACTCTGGGAGGCGGTGGAGGAGGGGGTAGGTTTTTTAATTTTCTGCTATTAGGTGCTCTGGGCGGTGGCGGCGGAGCAATGTGATCTAAACTTATTTTATTTTGAATTTCTATTGGCATTAATTTAAGAATTGATTGAAAGTGACCGTCTAACTGTTCTGATAATGCCTCTAGGGGTTCCGATAAAGTTTCCAGTTCAATTTCTAATTTTTGCATTGCTGGTTCATTTAATTCCATTTTTTCGGACAATACCTCCATTTCATTTTCAAGAATATTCATCTTTTTTTCTTGAACCGCCAATTCTATTTCCATTTTTTCTTCTAATTTTTCCAGTTCGGCTTTCGAAAGTTCTCGGTTTTTCATCAAATTAGCGTATTTGGATGAAATCTGTCCCATCAATTGACCAATGCTTCCCATTTTTATTGAAACTTCTTGCATAGGAGCATTCTGCATTTGAATTTTATCCGTAAACTCTTGCATTTTTAAAGATTCTTTTTCTATTCCTGCAGCTTGAATTTCTATTTCTCGGTTCTTCTTTTTAATCTCTTCGATATGAAAGCCAACTTTTTGTTTTTCTTCCTCACTAAGAGGTACTGATTTTCCGTTAAAAATTATTTCTTTATCTTGAATGGAGAACTTATTTTTTCCTTGATTAATATGAAAATTGAGTTCATTATTGTCAAAGTTTGTTCTTACGGTTCTTTTGATACTTTCTTTTTCAATCAATAAAGAATCTTTTTTTACCCGAAGTGTATCTGCCAAAATAAGGTGATTTTTTTCAATTGAATTTTCACTTATGTTATTAGATTTTGCAAATGCCCAAAATGTTATTAGTAAGCCCATAGCTACCCAAATACTTTCTTTGAAAGGGTTTTGTCTGCTTGAAACCCCTACAATTCGTAGAATTCTATCTTTTAATGAAAAGGTTTTTTTTCCAAAAGCCAAGGCTAATCTTGGTGAAAACGCTAGGCCTTCTTGGATTTGGATTAAAGTTTTTGCGAGTAAAATTTTATTTCCAGTCACTTTTATAGCCGCGTCATCACAACAGTTTTCTCTTTCCTTCCGAATTTGTGCCGAAAACCACCACATAGCTGGATGATAAAAAAATACGATATCCACGAAGCTTTGCATTATATTAATTAAATAATCATTTCTTTTCAAATGAGCTAATTCATGAGCAATAATGACTTCTAATTGTTCAGAGCTAAGTCTTGAGATTAGTGAAACTGGAATTAAAATTAGGGGTTTTAAAGTTCCCATTATCATTGGAACTAGAATTTGAGCATTCATTTTTATGTCAATAGTCCGCGTAATTTTCATTTTCAGAACAAGGGATCTTAAAATTTCATCCAGCTTAGCTTGAGGGATATTATTTTTGCTATTTTTTAATTTATAAACAGAAAAATAGCCAAATACAAGTTTTAAAAATAATAGGCCGGCCCCAATTGACCAAAGAAGTGAAATGAGTTTAACATTTCTTTCAAGATAAAACAGAAACGATTGGAAAAATGATGGTCTAAGATTTGAGAAACTTGTTAGAGCCCCACCATTTTTTGTAATCGGTTCACCTACCATTGTAAATGTTAAAATGCTGATTACCAATTGTAGTAGTAAAAGAGTTGTCCCAATCCAGTATCTTTTTACCGCTTTTTTAGTAAACAGAATGGTGATGAGGTAGATGGAAACTATCAATAGAAGTTGCCAGACAGAGTGGACCAGCGTCCAGCCGATTTGCTCGGCTAGTGGTCCTGAGATTAGATTGAATTGATTTTTCATTTTTATTATTGCTTTTTCATAATTTACTTTTCCATTTGTTCAATCAATTTTTTTAATTGATTAATTTCTTCTTCAGTGGCTTCGTGATTTCCGAGCGCTTGCATCACCAAGCTCATTGCATTTCCTTTAAAAGTGGAATCAATAAAGCGATTTAATAGATTCTTTTTGGTTTCTTCAGCATCAATATTTGCTTTGAATACATGCTTTTTACCTTCTGTATTTCTGCTAACCAGCCTTTTTTCATGCATTATTTGCATTAATTTTAAGGTGGTTGTATAGCCAGTTTCTTTAGTTAAATTGCTTTCCTCATTCACTTCTTTTACGGTTGCTTCTCCTTTAGTCCATAAAATCTGTAAAATCTCTAACTCTGAGTCTGTTGGTTTTTGCAATGACATATCTGTATACGAATTATTTCGTACAAATATATTACGAAATAATTCGTAATTCCAAATTTATCTACGAATATTTTCGTAAAAAATGTTAAAATCTTTATTCCGTGAGAAGTTTGTTGATTAAGACAAGATGGAAGGAAGGTAGGTAAGGGAAAATATGAAAGGTTAGGTTACAAAAAAAAGCCTTTCAATCATTTGATTAAAAGGCTTTTCCTTAGTGTTTGGATTTTTACCACTTCAATGCAATTTTCACAACAGTAGTATCCCATTCAATTTTTATCTCAGAATCAGAAGCAGTGATGGTAAGTTTTTCAACCTCAGCATCTGTCTTCATTGATTTTACTTTGATTTGGGTAACGTTTTTGTCTTTTACTTTTTCATAGCCATATGCTCCCCATTGCTTTAATTCAGAATTTAAAATTACTTCCCATTCTCCTTGGTTTGGAATAGTAAATAAGGAATAAGTGCCTGCTTTTACACTTTTTCCACCAAAATTAACATCTTTTTTGAAAGTAACCTCTGTTGCAGAATTGGCACCAGTTCTCCATACTTGGCCAAAAGGCACTAATTTCCCAAAAATTTCTCTTCCTTTTTTAGACGGCTGTCCATAGGTTATTTTTACATTAGCACTCTCAGTGGTAATTGCAGGGCTTTGGGCAGCTACTTGGCTAGAAGAAAAAATTGCAAAAACTAATAATCCGAACACAAATAATACGCTTTTTTTCATTTTATTTTATTTAATTTTAAAAATAGGTTTAATACACGAACATTTTAACGAAATAATTACTTATTTAGTTTTCTCCATTAGTTTTTTTGTCATTTCTATCGGATTAGTAGGATTCGGATTTATTGTATCTGACTCAACTAATCCATCTCTCAATCTTACAATTCTATGCGCATAACTTGCAATATCCTCTTCGTGAGTTACCATTATGATGGTATTTCCAGAAGCATGAATATCATTAAATAATTGCATAATTTCATAAGAAGTTTTTGTGTCTAGATTACCGGTAGGCTCATCTGCCAATAAAATAGATGGTTTATTTACCAAGGCTCTTGCAATTGCAACTCTTTGTCTTTGTCCGCCAGAAAGCTCGTTTGGTTTATGGAGAGACCTATCTCCCAAACCTACGCTTTCTAATACTTTTTGAGCTCTTTCTGTTCTTGCCGTTTTGCCAAAACCTGCATAGATTAAAGGCAAGGCCACATTCTCTAAAGAGGATTGTCTGGGTAAAAGATTAAAGGTTTGAAATACGAATCCTATTTCTTTGTTTCTAACTTCTGCCAACTCATTCTCGGTCATGGAGCTCACATCTTTGTGATTAAGAATGTATGAACCCGAGGTGGGAGAATCTAGACACCCAATGATATTCATTAGCGTCGATTTTCCAGAACCCGAAGGCCCCATAAAAGCTACATATTCTCCTTTATTAATTGAAATTGAAATGTCTTTAAGTGCATCTACAATTTCTGCACCCATGATGTATCTTTTTGCAATATTTTTGGTATCTATTATTTTCATTCTTCCTTTTAAAATTCGAAACAAAAGTAATTTTTAATTGTGAATGGAATTTATTTTTTCCATTAAACCAATATTTATAAGGATAAAAGGTTGTCACTCGCTTTCAATCGGTAATATTGTTTTTTATTTCTGGATTGTTAAAAATAATTTAATAGAAATATTAGTTAAGATATTTAATTTTGTTAAAAATATTTCATGGCAAAAAATTCACAAAATCATTTTCAAGTGTTGATTATTGGTGGGGGGCCTATTGGCTTGGCTTGTGGTTTGGCATGTCAAAATGCAGGATTAAAATATTTAATTTTAGAAAAAGGCTGTTTGGTAAATTCATTATATAATTATCCAAGCACCATGACTTTCTTTAGTACTTCAGAGCGCTTAGAAATTGGAAACGTACCTTTTGTTTCTGTTTCATCTAAACCCACAAGATCAGAGGCTTTAGAATATTACAGAAGGGTGGTTCAATCAAATAATCTACAAATTAATTTATTTGAAGAGGTTTTGAATCTTAAAGAAGATAGCGGTCAATATGAAATTGAAACTTCAAAAAATCGCTATTATGCAAAATATGTAATTTTGGCCACTGGCTTTTATGACATTCCTAACTTAATAGGTGTAGTAGGAGAAAATTTGCCAAAAGTTAGCCATTATTATAAAGATCCCCATTTTTATGCTTTTCAAAAAGTTTTAGTAATTGGTTCAAACAATTCCGCCGTAGATGTAGCCCTAGAAACATTTAGAAAAGGGGCAGAAGTTACCATGATAATAAGGGAGCCAGAATTAGGTAAAAGTGTAAAATATTGGGTAAAACCTGATATAGAAAACAGAATTGCGGAAGGAGCAATTAAAGCATATTTTAATTCGAATGTTTCCAAAATTTCTAGGAATGAAGTAGAGATTAATACCCCAAATGGTAAAATTACCATTGATAATGACTGGGTGTTGGCCATGACGGGCTATCAACCTAATTTGATTTTTTTAGAAAAACTGGGTATTGAACTATCAAAAGATCAACAAAAGAAGCCATTTTTTGATGAAAATACCATGGAAACCAATTTGCCAAATGTATTTTTAGCAGGAGTAATTTGCGGAGGATTGGACACGCGAAGCTTATTCATTGAGAATTCTCGAATTCATGCCAATTTAATTGTAAACAAGATTTTAGAGAATCTGGCTTAAATTTCAAAAATTGCATTCTTCCAATTAATTATTTGACAATCAATAGTTTAATGTAAAATAATTTATTCCTGCTCTTATATGTCAAAAAGAATGCTTACCTTTGCGGACTTTTTAAGGGCTAATTGCCCTTTCGGGTAATTAGAAACTTTTAAAATATCCTTTTTTTTAAGGAAAAAAAATGCAAGAAATAAGAAATATCGCCATCATTGCTCACGTTGACCACGGTAAAACTACCTTGGTTGATAAAATCATCCATGCATCAAAGATTTTTAGGGAAAATCAAGAATTTGGTGATTTAATCCTAGACAACAACGATTTGGAACGTGAAAGAGGAATTACCATCACTTCTAAAAATGTTTCGGTAAGGTATAATGGAGTTAAAATCAATATTATAGATACCCCAGGTCACGCAGACTTTGGTGGAGAAGTAGAAAGAGTTTTGAAATTGGCTGATGGGGTAATTCTTCTTGTAGATGCCTTTGAAGGTCCAATGCCACAAACTCGTTTTGTTTTAGGAAAAGCTTTAGACTTAGGCTTGAAACCTATCGTAGTGGTAAACAAAGTAGATAAGGAGAATTGTCGT
>DAIQBE010000109.1:0-8576 GCA_036781325.1 Leadbetterella sp.
AAAGAGTTTATTCTATTTGCAAACGAACAGTGGAAATAATAGTCTTTATGATTAAAAAATTAAACTTAATTATCAAACTTTTCCTTTTGTTAATTTAACCAAAAAACGCAATAGAAAATCGGCTAATTTTTTTTGCTTCAAGTCCATTTAAATTCTTAATCAATGGTATCCCGATACCATTTCAATCGAATTTCATGCTCTTTTTGCCGATCGTGCGACGAACCGTACATTTGGTCAGAATGTTTATTGCTTTTTTTGGGTTTAAGCTGATTTTTATTGGTTTTCCGTAGAAAATTCATTTACAGACACTATTAAAAAAATAATACAATTTATTAATCACCGCTTCAAAGCTTCGATAACGATTTCCTCAAAGCCAGGCAAAGTTTTGTAGGCATAGGTGCATTTCCATTTTGATTTTGATTGATAAGATACTTCTAAAAAGTCTTTTTCTTTGGGTCTGTTGGCTGGAATGGTAGCGTCATTGGCTTTTTTTACAATATCAACGGGGATGTCGAGGTAATACTTGAAATAATTGGGATGTGTAAGGTATCCTAAAGGTGTAACATCAAAAGGGATAAAACCATCGTTACCAAAGAGCTGCTGATGCCTTTTTGACCAAGGCCTTAAAAAATCATATACCCATTTATCGCCTTCAAAATTATTATTTAAAAATTCATAATCTGTTTTGCCTAAAAACAAGTAAACACTGCATTCAAAACCCGACAATACTACTTTTACTCCTGATTCAAACACAACTTTAAAACCCTCGACATCCTTTTCAAAGTTATAATCAGAAACTACTTGGGTTTCTAAACCCGGAAGAAAATGGAAATCAGTTGTTCGACCAGCACAAAAAACAATTTCCTCTATTTGGGAAGCTAGCTCTGGATGATTTTTTAAAACTGTAGCTACATTGGTAGCAGGACCCAAGGCCAAAATAGTCAGTTTTTCCTTTCTCAAAGCGGCAGCCAATGCTCGTGTTGCATCGTTTTCCACACCTACATCCATGCAGGTATTGGATCCTTTATAAATAGGAATTTTGAGATTGGGAGCATACCATTTCAACATTTTTTCTGTAATCGGAAAGGCATAGTCTACATAAGTCACCAAGCTAATTCCTACAATATGTACTTTATCTTGGTGTTTGAGAGCCATCATTAAGGTGATGGCATCATCCACTTCACGCGGTGCTCGATCAGGATTCCCAATCATTATGTCGGTATCAAACCAAATCTTTTTCTGTCCAAAAGTAGCAAGGTTTATTAGCCCAAAAACAAAAAACAATAAAATAGTTCTCATAAAATTAAGGATTCATTAGTAATTCTTTGGCTTCTTTACATAAAGAAACACGGGTTTGTAAAGTGCTAGTCAATGGCAACTGGGCTAGTCCAATTATTCTTCTTAAAATCTCTATTCCAACAAATTGATTCAATAATTTCATATTAAAATCTTCCCTTTTTTCATAACTAGTATAGGCCAAATCAATAATTTCTTGACTTTGCCCACTTAGTTTTAAATGAGCAATAAAAACACCCAAATCAAACTCCGCAAAACCAAAAAAACAAAATTCTGGGTCAATAATCTTAATACCTTTATCGGTTTTTAAAAAACTTGCCGGATAAAAATCGCCATGCAATAAACAAGGGCCATCTGACAAATACAATTCACCAAGATTATGAATAATAGATTTTAATTCTGTATCTTTTTTAAACAATAAAGCTTCTTTTTGTAAGCCTGGCAAAACACCATTTAAATCAAATCCATTTTCTTCCATAAAAGGATACACAAATATATGTTCATGATTCAAAATCCGCATTCCCTTGTTTTCGAAAATTGGAGGACGGAACCCATCCCTAAACCCACCATGAAGTTCGTTTAAAAAAGCTATAATCTCTACCACTTGCTCTTCTTCTATTTTTTGGTCTGGTCTATACAAAAATGAAAAATCGCTTGAAGCTCCTAAATCTTGCAAAGCAATTATATTATTCACCTCATCGAGGCCAATTAAAGAAGGCATAAAAGCTTTTAATTTTAGATTTGTATGAGTAAATTCATAGAATTTCCCTTCAATTATGGAGCGATTAGCTGGAGCCGCAATACTTGGATATTTTTCTACAAATTCTTTGGATTGCTTTATTACACATGTTTTTCCAGAGGAAACATATACCCGCAAAGTGAAATTCATATTCCCGTCTCCAGGCTTTTCTACCTTAAGAATAGTATCGCTCTCATTTATCCATTTCCTATCTTTTAAATAAGATTCAATTTCAGTTACATTATCTAATTTTAGTACCATAAAAGTTTATTAGTATTTTTCAAAAAACATATCTAGCTCCAAATTGAAATTGCCTCGGAGCCGAGGCGGCTCTTATTACATAAGAATTAGTACTTTTAGAACCCACCTGAAACTGATTGCTGTTTCCTCTCGCCACATTAAAACCCGAATAATTGGCGGCATTTAATAAATTGAAAATATCCGCTGATAGCTCAAAATGTTTAAAAGCGGTATATTTTACAGACAAATCTAAGGTATTGGCCCAAGGCAAACGATCGTTGTTTCGGCCATCTCCAGGGCTGAAATCGCCCGGGTAGAAAAAGTCATTGTCTCCATTTAAATCGGTAGTTCCATAAATTCTTGCATCTGCTAAACGGGTAATAGGCTGCCCACTTTGAATCAAAAATGCGGGAGAAACCACCAAGTTTTTAAAAGGATACCAAAAAAACATGGCACTTACCACATGCCTTCGATCGTTTTCATCAAAGGTATACTCTGCATCAAAATTATTGGCATCGTTTGCTCGGGTATTAATACTTCCTGTATTGCTTTTTACAAGTGCTAAAGAGTAACTCATCCTGAAAGCATATCTATCTTCTCCTCTAAGTTTTTGATACACCAAATTCATAGCCCAATATCTCGCTTTTCCATTAGTTTCATTTACAAATACATTTCTGGAAATTCCTCTTAGGGTGTCTGCACCACTGAGCGCATAAATTCCTTTGCTATCGGTCTTTAAAGCAACTGGCCTTGTTAAATCAGCATCAGCTACTTTACGAACCACTACATTTTTTGGGTCGTTTAGTGGATAAGCTGATGGAGCATTAATGTTTCTAATGTAATATAAATTATTAGTAGCAACATAATTTAAATCCAAAGTAAATAGGTGTATCTCATCTGACTTATGTTGATACCCTAAAGATACTTGATGAGAATACGGATTTTGGAATCCATTTGGGTTCATTACACGCAGGTTATTGGTAAACTGCTTATCCCTTCGAGCTTGAAGATCTGCAGAACTTGGACCATTTAAATAACTTACATTCGAAGAAGTTGCACGTATGTTTCCAGGAAAAGTAATTTTATCGATGTCCGCATTTGCATCTAATTTGCCCAGTTTTTGAAGCTCTATTAACTGCTTTTTAAAATCCACAGAGCTACTGCTAAACTGTAAAGCATCACTGTAAACAGAATACTTTATTTTATCATTAAAAATCCCATAACCACCTCTTATTGTATTTTTGTCATCAATTTTATAATTGTAGGCTACTCTAGGTCCTAAATTGTTTAAATCTCCTTTTGTTCCACCAGCTTTCGACAAGTTATCATAATCATATCTTAAACCAAGAGTAACATTTAATTTATTATTTATAGAAATCAAATCTTCAAAATAAGTAGAAAATACATTTTGTCTGGCACCGAAAGTGGTAGGGCGAAGTTCGATATCATAATTAATTATTCTAACATCTTTTGGAATATCATTCACATCTAAGGCCGAGCCCGTGTTTTTTGATTTTATTGCATCTAATTGAGCTTGATTTAGACGTACAACATAAGTTCCGTATTGATTCCCGCCTCCAAGTAACGAAAAGTTAGAAGTAATAAACTCAGCACCTAATTTAAAAGAGTGTTTGCCTTGGCGATAAAAAAACTTTTGTTGAATTTGATTCGTGAATTCTTCGTCATCAAAAATGGCTCCGCTTTGTCCCAAAATAGCTAAAACAGCCCCACTTGGGTCTTGTACGGTTACCGAAGGGCTAGTTGGATTAACTGGCTCTCTATAATTCCATCTAAAATAAGAATTTTGATAATTGGTTTCTCCTGTAAGATAGGAACTCAAAACATAAGCGTTTTTAACAGCTAACAAATAAGTCCTATTTTTTTGAGCGGAAGCTGCAGACGGAAACAATGTACCACCTTCTAAGCCTCCTCCTTGTCTATCAATATCAAAACTTCCAAAGTTTGCCCTTAGCGATGTTTTAAATCTTTTTGACCATAATTGATCTATTTTTGCGGAAGAATAAGAAAATCTATTAAAACCTGTCACGATTTCGTTTACACCCAAAAGTGGGACATTCAATAAATTGTCTTTTTTATCCAAAGTTTGTTCAAAATTTATATAAAAAAATGTTTTATCTTTTTTTATTGCACCTCCCAAGCCAAAACCTGCCTGATCACGCCTAAATCCATCTTTTACTTGATTACCAGACAAATCTAACGTTGCAAAAGGCGATTTAGAATCAATTACAGCACCTGGCCTAGTTAAATAAAAAGCCTCTCCTGTAAGTTTATTAGAACCCGAACGAGAGGTAACATTAACAATACCATTGCTGGTATTTCCAAATTCAACTGAATAATTATTGGTTAATACAGAAATTCCATCGGCAAATCCAACGGGAGTATTAAACTTGACATTCCCTAAAAAACGTTCATTATTATCCATTCCATCGATAAGATAATTGGTAAATGTACCATTTAATCCATTAATAGAAACATTTGGGGCTTCCGCATAACCAAGTGTAGCCACCGTAAGATTTGGTAGCCGAATCAAAGCTCTTGAAATATCACGTCCCTCTACAGGCAAAGCCTGAATTTCCTCTTTTGGAATAATATAAGAAACTTCCGCATTTTGCGTATTCATTTTTGCACTTTTGGAATTAGTAATTCGCACTTCTTCCAACAACTCTAACCGAATGGTGGGTAACTCTAAGGAAATCTTATTTATTTGTTCGGGTTTTAAGGAAATATTACCTTGAAAAACCTCTGAATATTTATCGTTAGGTAAAGTAAAAACTTTATAGGTTTTGCTAGTCGATAAATCCAAAAAAAATACTTTTCCTGTTTTATCTGTAGTACCAGAAATTAATTTTTCATCCCTACTTTCCAAAAAAACCTCAACTCCTTTAAGCGGTTTATTAACTAAAAGATCCGTTACATAAACCTCTAATTGCTGTTGTGCACTACTAGAAAAACCATAAAAAAGCAACAGAATAAATAGTATTCTTTTCATAGACATATTGATTTAATTTTGAGAAACAAAAAAGATAACTTTTTGTAGTTAAAAAACTACAATAGAGAAAAAATTAGGACCTAAAACTGGGAGGACCTCTCTGAAAAGAAGTTTCTATGAGAAAATAAATGTAGTTATTTTCAACATCATAAAAATATGTATTAAAAAAATCCTTAACTATTTTTAGTAAGTTTTGTATAAAATCTCTACAATGTACATATAATTTTAATTCTTTAAATGTATGGATATCTTGCAATTTATCAAGAAATAGCATATTAGAATCTTTATAATCAAAGAGCAAACTGGATAGCATATTTTTACTTTGCCATGCAATATTCTCAAAAGCTAATGGATTATAACAGCCTTTAGTTAATCCTAAAAGATATACCCCACCTCTGTAGTCTGGCCCAATTACAAAATCATGATCTTGGAGTTTCTTAATAGCAAGATTTAATCTTTCATTGTCTAAAGCAGGACAATCGTTTCCAATACAAATAACTTTTTCAAATCCAAAATTAAATACTCTTTCAATTGCTAAAGACAGCTTTTTACCAAAACTTAATGTGTTTGAAATCTCAAAATCTGAAGAATTATAATAGGGAACATTGGAGCATTCTAAAAGTTTTTTAGTTTGTAGATTTAATTGACTAATTAATTTTACATTTAATGATTTATTTTGAAAGGGAGCCAATTGTTTTTTTAAAGCTTCCTTCGAAGCTTTTTGCGAAAAAAATAAAATGGCCGTGCTAGAATTCAAATGCAATATCTTTTTAATGCTATATACGAAAATATAACAAACTTGGATTTAAATTTTATCGAATTAAAAATAAAAATTTAAAATAGTATAAAAACAAATACTAAACACCTTACAATTATATTATTAATTAATTTTTTCCAATTTCACTACTACACTTTTACTGGTCGGAGTCTGGCTCCTATCAGCCCTTGAATGCAATGGCACTAACACATTGGCCTCTGGAAAATAAGTAGCCAAACAACCTCTAGGAATTCCATAAGGAACTAAAATAAATTTTTCAGCTACTCTTTTTACGCCTTCAAAGTTATTAATGATATTCACTTTTTCATAAATTTCAAAACCTAATTCAATTAGGTCTTCTGAATTAATAAAAACTATACGTCTCTCATTAAAAATACCTCTATACCTGTCATTTAGGCCATAAATGGTGGTATTAAATTGATCATGACTTCGTATGGTCATCATCAAAAATTCATCTGATTCGAGAACTATTTTATTCCAAGCATTTATTGTAAATTTAGCCTTACCGCTCATAGTATTAAATTTTCCTATTCTTGGTGCATTTGGCAAATAGAAGCCCCCATCATTTTCTAAATTCTTTTCGAAATTTTTAAATCCTTCAATTGTTTTTTCTATCTCCTTTCTAATTAGTGTATAATCATCGGCAAATTTTAGCCAAGGAATGGAATATTTTTCTCCTAAAGTCTTATATGCTAAATGAGCAATTATTGCGGGCTCGCTCATTAAATTCTCAGAGGGTGGCTTTAAAACTCCTTGCGATTTTTGGACTACACCCATACTATTTTCAGTACTTACAAATTGCTCCTCATTTTTTTGAAAATCTTTGTCGGTTCTTCCTAAACAAGGCAATATTAGAGCTGTTTTACCATGTATTAAATGGCTTCTATTTAGTTTGGTGGAAACATGAACGGTCAGATTACAATTATGCAAAGCTTGTGCTGTATATTCTGTATCTGGGGACGCTGAAAGAAAATTGCCTCCAAGAGCAAAAAAAACTTTAGCTTTTTTAGTATACATTGCCTCTATAGCTTCTACTACATCATAACCATGGTCTTCTGGCGGTTTGAAACCAAAATTTTTAATTATTGATTCATTAAAAGCAGAGGAAGGCTTATGCATTATACCCATACTTCGATCTCCCTGGACGTTAGAATGCCCGCGAACGGGACATGTTCCTGCACCCGCTTTGCCTATTGCTCCTTTTAATAGTAAAAGATTAACAATTTCCTGAATAGTGGCAACAGAATTTTTATGTTGGGTCAATCCCATTGCCCAACATACTATTATTTTACTTTTTTTAGCAAGCAAATTCACTAATTCATTCAAATCAAAAAGTGTCAAACCCGCTTCTTCAATTAATTTAATTTCATCTTGTTGTTTTATATCTTCCAGAAATTTTTCAAAATCTGTGGTATTGTTCTTAATAAATTGCCAATCTAAAACACCACTTTGTTCTTGGTCTTTTTCAATTAATAATTTATTTACGGCTTTAAGCAGTGCTAAATCTCCATTTATTCTTATTTGAAGGTATAAATCGGCAATAGAAGTTCCATTTCCTAGCAAACCATTAATGGTTTGGGGATTATTAAAACCAAGCAGTCCAGTTTCAAAAAGAGGATTTATGGCAACTATTTTTGCGCCATTTTTCTTTGCTTTTTCAAGACTAGTAAGCATGCGAGGGTGGTTTGTCCCAGGGTTTTGCCCCATTATTAGAATCACTTCCGCCATTTCAAAATCGTCTAACGTCACGGAGCCTTTCCCAATTCCTAGGGTTTCATTTAACGCCACTCCACTAGATTCATGACACATATTGGAGCAATCAGGCAAGTTGTTTGTGCCAAAAGCTCGAACAAACAATTGGTACAAAAAAGCAGCTTCATTACTTGATCTTCCAGATGTATAAAAAATAGCTTCGTTAGGGCTATCTAACGCTTTTAATTCCTTAGCAATTAATTCAAATGCTTTTCCCCAAGATATCTGTTCATAATTTTTACTTCCCTCCTTTAAAACCATTGGAGCGGTTAGCCTTCCCTGTTTACCTAACCAAAAATCTGATTTTTCTGCCATTTCTTCTACAGCATATCTTTGAAAAAATGCAGGTCCTATTTTAAAAGTAGTGGCTTCGTCAGCAATTGCTTTTGCCCCATTTTCACAAAACTCACCAATTGCAGACCTTTGCCCATCTGGGTCTGGCCATGCGCAACTCGGACAATCTATTCCACCTTTTTGGTTTAAATTCATTAAAGACTTCAAACCTCTAGACACTGGCATTGCACCAAAAACATGTTGCATACTAGCATAAATACCCTGCCAGCCAACGGCTAACTTTGGAGTTTCTTTTTTTTGTTTTAAACCGGTAAAAATTTTTGGGGTTTGGGCTGAAGACATTAAAAGGAATGATTTTGGTTCTAAATTTACAAAATTTGTGCTGAATACCAGATATAGAAAAAATAATATTCTTGAATTCTAAAATAAACTTAAAAAAATGAAGAGTCTTATATTAGGCTTTCAAA
>DAIQBE010000110.1:0-8469 GCA_036781325.1 Leadbetterella sp.
AAAAATGAAAATAATGAAACGAATGAGAATGCTTAAAAAATTGGATAAGTGACGCATAAATTTTCTTTTTACTATTTTTAAGAAATTTTTAATTCAATAATTTATCTTTAATCTTTATTATATTTTTATAAAATAATATTTGGGTTTTAAAGTATATGGTTAGATTTGTAAAAGATAATAAATAGTATTTTTCTTTATAGTTTTATAATTTTTTATTTGTTTCATGGGTAGAAAAGTAAAAATTACCAAAGGCTTTGACATAAAAATTTTTGGGTCTGCCAAAGAAACAATCGAATCTGTAATTACCTCGCAGATAGTTGCTATTAAGCCTTCAGATTTTAAAAATAGTAGTTTAAAACTTTTGGTTTCTGAAGGGGATGAAGTTTTGGCTGGTCAAGGATTGTTTTTTGATAAAAATTTTCCAGAAATTTTTATTCCTTCTCCGGTAAGTGGTGAGATAGTTGAAATAGTAAGAGTAGAAAAACGAAGAATTTCGCACCTAAAAATATTAGTTGATAAAAATACTAATTATAAGCCTTTTACAATTCCTTCTGAACTTAATCGAAACAATGTCAAGGAAATACTCTTAAATAGCGGATGCTGGTCTTATATAAGGCAAAGACCTTATGATAGCATTCCTTCACCAGAAAGTACACCCAAAAGTATTTTCGTATCACTTTTTGATACCGGGCCTTTAGCCCCAGATTATTCTTTTTTACTTAAAAACAAAAATGAAGATTTAAACAAAGGCTTAGAAGTTTTAAGTTTATTAAGTTTTGGTAAACTTAATATTGGAAGAAATAACAACCGCATTGAAGTTAAAGAACAACTAGGTACGCATATTCACCAATTTACTGGGCCTCATCCCACTGGAAATGTTGGTATTCAAATTCACCATATTGACCCGATAAAACAAGGTGAAGCTGTTTGGTATGTCAACGTTCAAGATGTTGCCATTATTGGAAAATTGTTTAATTCTGGTCAATATCATGCAGAGCGCATAGTTGCTTTAGTAGGAAGTGGGGCATTAGCACCAAGTTATTATGAAATCATAACTGGATCAAGTTTAAATGAATTTTTAGATAAAAAATTAAAGGAAGATAATCAAAGGATAATTCAAGGAAATATTTTAACAGGTAAAAAATCTGAATCACTTGATTTTTTATCATTTTATACAAACCAGATTACAGTGATTAATGAAGGAAATCATTCAGAGTTTTTTGGCTGGATGTTACCGGGGTTTAATAAATTGAGTGTATCTCGTTCGTTTTTTTCTTGGCTTAATCCCCAAAAAACGTATAATTTAGACACCAATACTCATGGTGAAGAAAGACCTTTTGTTGTGACAGGTCAATATGAAAAGGTTTTGCCTATGAATATTTTACCGGTAGTTTTACTTAAGTCTATTTTAGCTCAAGACATCGAAAGAATGGAACAGTTGGGTATTTATGAGGTTTCCGAAGAAGATTTTGCTTTATGTGAATTTGTGTGTACTTCTAAGATTGAAGTGCAAAAAATTATTTCTGAGGGTTTAGAACTTATTAGAAAAGAAGGGTAATCAATATTTCAATTAAATTAAGGGTTTCAAAGTGAAAATAGTTAGAAAATTAGTTGATTCAGTAAAACCAAATTTTAGTAAAGGAGCAAAGTTTGAAAAACTACATTATTTCTTTGAGGCCTTCGAAACGTTTTTATTTGTTCCTGAAACAACCACAAAAAATGGTGTTCATGTAAGAGATGCAATGGATTTGAAGCGTACTATGTTTGTGGTAATTATTGCAATGATACCTTGCTTGCTCTTTGGAATTTGGAACACAGGCGCTCAGCATTATTTAGCTTATGGAATAGATAGCAGTTTTGTAGAAAACATTCTCTTTGGATTAAAAAAAGTTTTACCAATAATTATTGTATCTTATGTTGCTGGATTAAGTGTTGAATTTGCTTTTTCAGCTATTTATAAGCATCCATTAAGTGAAGGTTATTTAGTAACAGGCTTATTGATTCCGCTTACTATGCCTGCCAGCATACCCTTATGGATGGTTGCTTTAGGTGCAATCTTTTGTACGTTATTAGGGAAAGAAATTTTTGGAGGAACTGGAATGAACTTTATGAATCCAGCGCTTTTGGCTAGGGCATTTATGTTTTTTGCATTTCCAGCTTATATGAGTGGAGATATTTGGACTGATTTAAGTCCTGAAGGTAGTCAATCTGTTGTTGATGCTTTTTCTGGTGCCACCAATTTGGTAAAGTTTGATAAAGACTATCATTTGTTACCCTCTGCCTACCAAATGTTTATGGGTTTTGAGCAAGGTTCCATTGGAGAAACCAGTGTGTTAGCTTGTTTAATTGGGGCATTTATTCTTATTGTGACCGGAGTTGGTAGTTGGAGAATCATTGTCTCTGTTTTTTTAGGAGGATACTTAATGGGATTACTGCTCAACTTTTTAGCCCCCGCAGATAATCTATTACATGCTATGCACACTCCTGCACACTACCATTGGCTTATGGGAAGTTTCGCATTTGGTGCAATTTTCATGGCTACTGACCCCGTTTCTGCTGCACAAACTGAAAAAGGAAAATTTATTTATGGATTTTTTATTGGAATAATTATAGTTATCCTTAGAGTTTTCAATCCAGCTTATCCTGAAGCGGTTATGTTAGGGATATTGCTTTTAAATGTTTTCGCTCCAATTATTGACTATTTTGTTATTGAACAACATATTAAATCAAGAATAAAAAATGCATAGTAACCGATACACATTTATTTATTCCATTTGTATATCTATATTAACTGCCATAGTTTTGGTGGTGACATCAGTTTCTCTTAAACCTCAGCAAGATTTTAATATTGCCTTAGATACTAAATCTAATATTTTAAAATCTGTGTTAATTGAAAAAAGTGATCCTAAAGAAATAGAGGAAATTTACAAAAAACAAGTAATGGAATTGGTGGTGAATTCAAAAGGAGAGGTGCTAAATGAATTTAAAGCCAAAGACATTATATTAAAGGAAGAATTAGCAAAACCACTTGAGAAAAGGAACTTACCTTTATATGTTTTTAGTGATGTAAATGGAAAAAAAAATTATGTTATTCCGCTTCTAGGGGTAGGTCTTTGGGGACCTATTTGGGGATTTATTGCTATTGAATCAGATTTTAATACTGTAAAAGGATCGTTTTTTGATCATAAATCTGAAACCCCTGGCTTAGGGGCTGAAATTAGTGAAAAAGCTTTTCAAAAGCAGTTTATTGGTAAGAAAATAAAAGATTCCTCCAATAGTTTTATTTCTGTCCGAGTCGTGAAAAAATCAGCAAAAGTAGATTTTACAACCGAAAACAGAGTGGATGGTATTTCTGGAGGTACAATTACCTCGGATGGCACTGATTTAATGCTAAAAAATTGTATTGCTCCTTATTTAGGATATTTTAATAATTTAAAAAATAAAAAATAAATGGAACAACTAGCTGAAAAGAAAGAAGGCTTATTTTCTAAAAAAAATATAGCTGTTATTAAAGATCCGCTGGATGAATCTAATCCAGTAACCGTTCAGATATTGGGTGTTTGCTCCGCTTTGGCTGTAACTGTTCAGGTGAAACCTGCCATTATAATGGCATTAGGGGTAACTCTTGTAACCGCTTTCTCTAATTTAGCTATTTCATTGATACGTAAGTCAATTCCTAATAGAGTTAGAATTATAGTACAACTAATTGTTGTGGCAACTTTAGTAACTATTGTTGACCAATTACTGAAGGCATATATGTTTGATGTAAGTAAAAAGCTTTCCGTTTTTGTTGGATTAATCATTACCAATTGTATCGTTATGGGTCGATTAGAAGCCTTTGCTTTTGCTCAAAAACCTTGGCCTTCATTTTTAGATGGGATAGGCAATGGTCTTGGATATGGAATAATATTGGTAGTGGTAGCTACTATTAGAGAAGTGCTAGGTAGTGGAAGTTTTTTAGGATTTAAAGTGGTACCACAATATTTTTATGACCACGGCTATGTTAATAATGGATTAATGATGCTACCTCCCTCAGCCTTGTTTATTATAGGGCTGATGATTTGGTGGCAAAGAAGTAGGAATAAAAAATTAATAAATATATCTTAAAAATACCATGGAAAATCTTTTAGGAATGTTTGTTAAATCCATATTTGTTGAAAATGCCATCTTTGCATTCTTTCTAGGAATGTGTTCTTATTTGGCAGTTTCAAAAAAAATTAAAACCGCCGCGGGTTTAGGTGTGGCAGTAATTTTTGTTATGGTTCTTACCACCCCATTAAATTATTTAATATTAACCTACATGTTAAAAGAAGGAGCATTGGCTAGTATTCATCCTTCATTAGCTACGGTTGACCTAACTTTTTTAGCATTTATTTTATTTATTTCAACTATTGCTGGTGCTGTGCAATTGGTAGAAATGGTAGTTGAAAAATTTGCTCCAGCCTTATATAGTGCTTTGGGAATTTTCCTTCCTTTAATCACTGTCAATTGTTCTATACTTGGTGCTTCTTTATTTATGCAAGAAAGAGAGTATAATTTTTCAGAGACTTTAGTTTTTTCAGTAGGAACTGGTATTGGTTTTTGTTTAGCTATCATATTATTAGCCTCAATTAGAGAAAAACTGAGATATTCTAAAATCCCAGAAGGACTTCAAGGTCTTGGAATTGCAATGATAATAACTGGATTGATGGCTATGGCTTTTTTAAGTTTTTCAGGTATAAAACTATAATTGTAAAATATATGCTCCCTATTCTTATAAGCAGTGTAGTGGTTTTTATTGTAGTAATTTTATTGTTTGTATTTTTGATTTTACAAGCAAAAGATAAATTACTCCCGCAAAAAGATGTGAGTATAATCGTAAATGGGCAAAAAGATAATCCAATTGTAGTTAAGCCAGGTGACTCTTTGTTATCAGTTTTGGCAAGCAAAAATCTGTTTCTGGCCTCTGCGTGTGGGGGAGGAGGTACTTGTGCCATGTGTAAATGTAATGTATTATCTGGAGGTGGAGATGTGTTGCCCACAGAAACGAAACACCTAAATAGAAGGCAGGTGGCTGAAAAAATGAGGCTAGCTTGTCAAGTAAAAGTTAAGGAGGATATGGAAATAGAGATTCCTCATGAGGTTTTCGGAGTTAAAAAATGGGAATGTACAGTTACTTCAAATTACAATGTAGCTACTTTTATTAAGGAATTGGAAGTAAAATTACCCGAAGGAGAAAAACTTGATTTTGAAGCGGGAGGATATATTCAAATTGATATACCAGAAACTTCTGTTAAATATAGCGAAATGGATATAACGGCTCACCCAACATACCATGATTCGCCTACAAAGTTTAAAGCTGATTGGGATGCTTTTAATCTATGGCCTTTGAAAATGGAGAATCCCGAACCTATTTTTAGAGCCTATTCTATGGCAAATCACCCTGCTGAAGGCAATATCGTAAAACTTACTGTGAGAATTGCCACTCCTCCTTTTGATAAAGTAAAGAATGGCTGGATGGATGTAAACCCAGGTATTGCTTCTAGTTATATTTTTGATTTAAAACCGGGAGATAAGGTTATAGTATCTGGCCCTTATGGAGAATTTTTTATTAAAGACACCGAAAAAGAAATGCTCTATATTGGTGGAGGTGCTGGCATGGCACCCATGCGGTCACATTTATTTCATTTGTTTCATACACTGAAAACTAAAAGAAAGGTTACGTTTTTTTATGGTGGAAGAACAAAAAAAGAACTGTTTTATATTGATGAGTTTAGAGAAATAGAAAAACAATTTCCTAACTTTAGATGTGTGGTTGCTTTAGATAATCCTTTACCCGAAGATAATTGGACCTTAAAAAAGGATATTGACGATAAGGAGGGAGACGGCTTTAAGGGCTTTGTACACAATATAGTGATGGAAGAATTTTTGAAAAAACATAAAAATCCCGAAGATTTAGAGGTTTACTTCTGTGGCCCTCCTATGATGAACCAATCGGTTTTAAAAATGGCTGATGATTGGGGAATTCCTTCTGAAAATGTGGCTTTTGATGATTTTGGAGGTTGATTTTTAGCTATGAAAAAAACAATATTCATTTCGATGTGCATTGGATTTTTAGCATGTAACCCTAAAATCCTAGCCTACAAAACTTTGGAAGGGAATGCCCAAGGTACTACTTTCAAAATTACCTTTAAAGATACAATTGAGAAAGATATAACTGTTCAAATAGATAGCTTGTTTAAAGTTATAGACCATAGTATGTCATTATGGGATTCTTTATCATTGATTTCGAAAATAAATAACAATGCTATTTATGATTCTTTGGACTTTCATTTTCTGAAAGTTTTTGAGGCTTCTAGGTTAATAAACCAAAAATCTGAAGGATATTTTGATGTGAGCGTGGGCCCCTTGGTTAAGGCTTGGGGTTTTAGCATTAAAAAAGGTTTGCCAATACCAACTAGCCTACAAATTGATAGCTTAAATAGCATTGTGGGCTCGGATAAATTTCAATTAGTTGAGCAGAAAATTCGGAAAGAAGATCCTAGAAATCAAATTGATTTTAATGCAATAGCACAAGGATATACGGTGGATGTAATTTCTGTTTTCTTGGAAGACCTTGGTTGTAAAGATTATTTGGTAGAAATAGGTGGGGAGCTAAGGGCCAAAGGCAAAAACAAAGAAGGCAAAGTTTGGAGAGTTGGAATCGAAAAGCCACAGAATGAAAGAGCTTTAGAAGTAGTGGTGAACTTAGAAAATAAATCATTAGCTACTTCGGGAAGTTACAGGAAGTTTTTTGAAAAAGACGGAAAAAAGTATTCCCATGCTATAGATCCAAAAACTGGGTATCCGGTTACCCATCCAGTTTTGAGCATGTCAGTTTTGGCAAATGATTGTATGACTGCAGATGCATACGCAACTGCATTTTTAGTGATGGGTTTAGAAAAAGCAAAGAGGATAGCTGCAAAAGAAAATCTAGATTTTTTTGCTATTTATGATGAGAATGGAAAATCAAAAGTATTTTCAACAAAAGGTTTTGCTGGGACGGTTTCAAAATAAAAATGATTTTTATTTTGATTCAAATTGAACAACCCTAAAAATTTATAGATATTCTTTAAGTAGGCTTATAAATTCTTGTTTATAAATTTCAAACCCAAAAAGAGAAGGTTTAACTCTTCTCTTTGCAAACTTCTCCAGGTAACCGACCGCAAACTCCGCATGCCACTCCTTCTTTATTTAGCATAGGATTATTGCCCGCACAAGTTCCTTTGAATTGGCCATTTTTTATAAATATCAATCGCACACTAAACAAAAAGAAGGCGATTAACATCAACACTACGGTTACGATTAGAATAGGCAACATACTAACGTTTTTTTAAACCATTTTAAACATCACAAATTGTGACACATCTTTTTAAAGAAGCCAACATGCCTTCTTTGTCCTTTGCGGTAGGAATAAACTCTTGTCCTAGAAAACCTTTATAGCCAGAATCTATAATAGCTTTTACAATAGCTGGATAATAAATTTCTTGAGTTTCATCTATTTCTTTTCTACCAGGCATTCCACCCGTATGGTAGTGGCTGATATATTTCCCATATTTTCTCACATTTCTAATGTGATCACCGTGCATACTTTGCATGTGGAAAATATCATACAACATTTTAAAATATTCAGAGTTTACCATTTCACATAAGGCGGCTCCCCATTCCATGGTATCGCACATATAGTCGGGATGGCTATCTCTTGAGCTAAGTAATTCCATGCTTAGCAATACGTTATATTTTTTACATATCGGAATCAGTCTTCTTATTATGGTGGCACAATTCATCATTCCCACCATGTCGCTCATGCCGTTTCTATTACCAGAAAAGCAAATTAAATTAGTGATTCCGTTTTCCGCAGCTTGAGGAATTAGTTTTTCATATAAAGAAAATAACTCTTCGTGATTTTTTGGATTGTTAAAAAAATTATTTAATCCAGTTCCTTTTGGCCATTCACCCCACCCAATTCCAGCAGTTAAGCCATATTTCTTTAAAATTGGCCACTCATTTGGGCCTGTAAGTTCAATAGAGGCCATTCCAATATCTTTAACGCCTTGGCATAGCTCTTCAAACGGAATGGAACTGTAGCACCATCTGCAAACAGAATGCTTTATATTGTTTTTTAATGGAAGATTAAGCGAATTAGAAGCTAGTGTAATACCAGAAACTGAGCTTGCTGCTGCTGTTCCAATTGCTTTTAAAGCCATTCTTCTTGAGGTCTTTGATTTCATATAAGGGGGAATAGAAATTTTGTTCAATTCTAATTAAAAATTATAGAGAAAGCAAATTAAACTATAAAAACTATTGAATTACTTAGATAGTTAAAGCTTTATTTAAGGATACTATTTACATTAATTTTGAAATCTTGGTAATTTTGTTTTTGATTTTCAACTTTGAAAAGCATAATTAAAAAATACAAATTGAATTATGACGTTAATCATTTTTAAATTA
>DAIQBE010000111.1:0-8465 GCA_036781325.1 Leadbetterella sp.
TGGCCTAAGCCCGGCATAATCATACTAAGTATCTTGGCTTTTTTGGGATTTATCTTGCTTACCTTATCATTTTTTCTAAAAAGTAGATCTACTTTCATCGTGTCCGGAATTAGCGTTTTAAAGAGCCTTTCTGAGTTAGAAAAATCACTTTTTGCAAAGCTTATTATGCCTTCAAATATGGTTTTTTCTTTAAGTTGTTCTTTAGTAAGTTTATTACTGAGATTTAAAATTTCTATTTCAGCGAAATCTATTTGTTGCAGAATTAAATAAGAAGATACTTTTTTTAAAATGTACTGGTTTTTGAGAACTGAATCTTCGGTCCCAAAATAGGCTAATTCGAAGTAATTTGCAGCTTCTACATATTCCTTAGATTTAAAAAGGCAATCGGCTATATTTGGGTAAATGGCATTTCGGAATTTACCGACACTGTCAAAAAATAGTACTCTCTTATATGCATCCACCGCTAATTCATAAGACTTATTGTCATATAAAGAATTTGCCAAAGCATAAGTTCTCTCGATATTTTGACCACACACCCAAAGGCTTTTAATAATGAGCATTAAAATAATTACTAGCCTCATGTTGTAAAATATTGATTTTCTTTTTGTTATAATCTTTTGTTGATTTCACGGATCCATAAATATTTCCTAGGTAGAATCCTGTTGCAATACCTCCATTCAGCCATCCTCTATAATTATTCACTCCGTGTTTATTAAAATTCCTATAGGAGTTAAAGGATAATGCACTTATAAAAACGAATGATATTAAACCGTCTTTCCAATTTTTTGAATAGAATTTTCCACTTCCCGGTAGTAAAGTAGATAAAATTCCTGCCAAAGCGGGACTTTTTAAGTTTTGTTTTTGCCCTTTATTAAGAATTTCCATATATTCCATAGCTAAAGGGTTATCTTTCTTCTCTATTTTATCGAGCTTAGTTTTTGCTGTTTTAAATGAATTATCAAAAATTGCCACCGTAGCTCCTAAAAGTATTTTATTGTCATTACTTATGTTTTTGGATTCATTCAAAAAACTTTCTGAGGCTTTCCAATCTCTTTTTTCCATTAATAATTTAGAATATTCAATAGCCATTGGATAAGGTAGATTATATATTTCTATATACATTTGCTGTGTCCTTGAAATAGCCAAATCTATTTTCTTTGAAAGTCGATATGATTTTATTAAATTTAATTTTAAAGAATCATTGTTAGGTTCAAGAAACACTAAACGCTCCAATTCTTTTGAAGCCAATTCAAACTGTCCAGATTTAAGTAAATACTCACTAAACTGTTTGGAACTTTCTAAAGAAAACAAATCTTGACTAAATACTTTATAAAATGGAGAAAATGAAATTAGAAGAATAAGTATTGAAATTTTTGCCATGAAATTTATTTGATAGTTGATACAACCGGAACAAAATGGATGTGACCTGGGTAATCTATGAAAAGCATGGTCTTTTTGTCAATTTCATAATTTTCTGGAGAGAGTCCGTTGCATCTGGAAAGTCTATCCATGGTCATTATGCCTCCTTTTACCACTCCAAATTGTTTAACAGCCAAAATTCCAAACTCTGAACAGGAGGGTGTAAACGTGCAAACGGTTAAATCTTGCGAGGAGAAAAAAGTTTTGTATGCTAAAAATAAACTTGAAAATGCCATTTGAATTTCATTTTTATTATTTTTAGCTTCTTTATATTCTTTTTTCAGGCTCCCATTTGGTAAAACATTTCTGTAAAGATTGGTTTGTGCTTGACTATTATTTTTTAATAGTAGCAGACCTAGTAATAGGCAACTTGTAACGATAAATTTCATCTTCATTATTTTGGTCAATTACAACGTTTTTATAGGTAGTTAGTTGTATGTTTTGTTCCCCTTTTTCTCCATAGCTTATCATCGTCACTTCGGTAGGAAATTCTACTCCTTTAACATTTACATATTTTTTAAAAAACTGTCTGCTTACGAGTTTCCCTTTGCTGTTATAAAAAAGCATGGCGTCTAGCCTTTTGTTAATATTCAACATTTCAATATTCCCGAAAACTTTTTTATAGTTTTCTTCGGAAGGAACCCAGGTGGTGAGCACACCATTTTCTTTTTTTTCTATTTTTCCTATTTTATAAACAGACTTTTCGTTGAGTTTCGGTTTTAGTCCATAATCAGAAAGTTTACCAGTTAATGCTAAATGGAAGGCAGTAAATTCAGGTATTAGAATGGTTTTATTCGTATTCTCAATTACATTTTTAGTATTAATTATGTACATAGTAGTGTCTTGAACTACAATGGTTTCATTTTTTGGAAAATTAAGTTTATAAACAATTTTTTTATATAACTTATCGTAGTATACTTTCCCCATTGTTAGCCTGAATGATCCATCAGACAATTTGTCTTTAATACTTGTTTCTGCTTTAAATCGATAAAATTCCTGTGCATTGCTTGAAAGGATCGAGCAATATAAAATATAAAAAGTTATAATCAGTTTGTTCATTAAATGCATTTAAGGAAAACAAAAATAGGCTAAACTTAATAAGCTTAAAGTAATTTTAATAAATATTTTTTTGATTTTTTTTTGACTAAAAACTTTCTTTAGCTCATTTTAAGCCAATACTCTTAAACCTCCATCAATTTGCCAAAGCATTCTCCTAAATTCAGAAAGTCTTTTCCGTTTTAAACAAACCTTGGATGAAATTTTCTATAATATTTTTAAAATTTTTCATAATTGAAATTTCTTACCAATGAGATAAATTTGTCTATTTCTGGAAAATTAAGCAAAAAAAAACTCATTCTAAGCAGAATGAGCTTTTTTTAAAATTTATTATTTTAGAACCAAAAATTTCTTCCGCCAATAGCTACAACAAAAACCCACCATAAAATATATAAACCTCCTGAAACTAAGCAACCCAATAAAGCTTTCTTAGTTTGTGCGTTGTCTTTGTCAGTAATAACATATACTAAAATTAGTCCTACCCAACTCAAAACACATCCCCACCAAAATGCTGGAATTCCCCCAGGTAATTCACCAGAAACTATACTATTTGAAGCATTGTCTGCTATTTTAACGTTCTCTAATAACGGATTGTTTTTTAAAGACTCAAGTGTAGTGCCTTCATTGTTTTGAACATATTGCTCAATTTTATTTAATTGCTCAAATTCTGAATTTAGTTTTTGAGGATCATAATTAAGTGGCTCAGCGGCAAAACTCAAAGAATAGCAAAGGGTAAGAATACTGAAAATAGAGAGGATTTTTTTCATGATACTAAAAATTTAAAATGTTTTTAAAGATATACAATAATAGAGAATTATAATTTAATTTTCAAAGCCTTTTGTTAGTTTTTTTCAAAGAAACTATAAAAGAGTAAAAATTGAAATTTATTGTCGATTTTTTTGTTTAGAATTTTATTTTGTGGTAGGTATTTTTTTTTGAATTCTTTATATCCGTTAGTTATTTGAAAAAAAAATAATTTAATAAGTAAAGAAAAGATATAAAAAAAATAGTCTCAGAATGCTTAAATTCTGAGACTACTAATAAAAATTGTACGTAATAGGTTACATTATTTTAGAAAGTATAGCATTAAAAGTGGCAGAAGGACGCATGGCGGCACTGGCTAATTTAGAATCAGGTTTGTAATAACCCCCTATGTTTTCGGCATGGCCTTGAGCAGCAGTTAATTCTGCAACAATTTTCACTTCATTTTCAATTAATTCGGATGCAATGGGGGTAAAGATATTTTTTAAATCCATATCTTTATTTTGAGCCGCTAAAGCTTGTGCCCAATACAAAGCCAAATAGAAATGACTACCTCTATTGTCTATTTGGCCCACTTTACGAGCAGGAGATTTGTCATTATCTAAAAATTTGCCTGTAGCTTCATCTAAAGAATCGGCCAAAACTTGTGCTTTAGGATTTCCAAAGGTATTAGAAAGATGCTCTAATGATGCCGCTAATGCTAAAAACTCGCCTAAAGAATCCCATCTTAGATAACCTTCTTCCAAAAACTGTTGAACGTGTTTTGGTGCTGAACCGCCCGCACCTGTTTCAAAAAGTCCACCACCATTCATAAGTGGCACTATGGATAGCATTTTGGCAGAGGTACCTACTTCTAGAATAGGGAAAAGGTCAGTATTGTAATCTCTTAAAACATTTCCAGTCACTGATATAGTATCTAAGCCTTTCACAATTCTTTCCAATGAAAATTGAGTGGCTTCCATAGGTGTCATAATCCGAATGTCTAGTCCTGTGGTATCATAATTCTTAAGATAATGATTTACTTTTTCAATTAGATTAAGATCATGGGGGCGATGGTTATCTAACCAAAAAATTGCAGGTGTTCCAGAGGCTTTAGCACGGTTTACAGCTAATTTAACCCAATCTTGTACAGGCAAATCTTTTGTTTGGCACATTCTGAAAATATCTTCTTTTTCTACAGCTTGCTCCATCAAAATTTCTCCAATAGAATTTGTAACCACCACTTTTCCATCAGCTGTCATTTGAAATGTTTTGTCATGTGAGCCATATTCTTCAGCAGCTTGTGCCATTAATCCTACATTAGACACGCTGCCCATCGTGACTGGGTCTAAAGCCCCATTTTTTTTGCAAAAATCTATTACAACTTGGTAGATACCTGAATAGCAACGATCAGGAATAACAAATTTAGTATCTTTCCCTTTACCATCTGCACCATACATTTGTCCTGAAGTTCGAAAAGCTGCTGGCATGGAAGCATCAATGATTACATCGCTAGGTACATGTAAATTTGTTATGCCTTTGTCGGAATTTACCATGGCTATAGCTGGATTTACTTCATAAACTGCTTGTATGTCAGCTTCAATTTCAGCTTTTTTTGTAGCATCGAGGTTTTCAATTTTTAAATATAAATCTGCAAGGCCATTGTTTGGATTAACATTTAGTTTTTCAAAAATTGCTGCATGTTTTTCAAAAACCGACTTGAAATAGACGGATACCGCAGCCCCAAAAATAATTGGGTCCGACACCTTCATCATAGTAGCTTTTAAATGGATTGAAAAAAGTACATCTTTGGCTTTTGCATCAGCAATTTCTACTGCTAAGAATTTCTTTAAGGCGCTTAGACTCAAAACCGAAGAATCGATAATTTCTCCATCTTTAAGTGAAGTTTTTTCCTTTAGGACTTTTATTGAACCATCATTTCCATGAAATGTAATCTTAGCGTCAGTTGCAGTAGAAACAACTACTGATTTTTCACTTCCATAAAAATCTCCAGAAGACATAGTGGAAACGTGTGACTTAGAAGAAGAAGACCAAGCTCCCATGCTGTGAGGGTGCTTTCTTGCATATTCTTTAACGGCTTTAGGTGCTCTTCTATCAGAGTTTCCTTCTCTTAACACTGGGTTAACTGCACTTCCTTTAAGTTTATCATATTTTAACCTAACCAATTTATCTTCTTCAGTGACTGGCATTTCAGGATAATCTGGTATTTTATAGCCTTTTTCTTGTAATTCATTTATTGCTTCAGAAAGTTGCGGAATTGATGCACTTACATTTGGTAATTTAATTATGTTTGCGTCAGGTGCTGTTGCCAAAACACCCAAATAAGCTAAATCATCTGTTACATTTTGACCTTCACTAAGATATTCTGGGAAAGCAGCAATAATTCTTCCTGCCAAAGAAATGTCTCTTGTTTCTATAACTACTTCTGCCGGCTTAGCAAATGCTTCAATAATAGGAAGTAAAGAATAAGTTGCCAAAGCAGGTGCTTCGTCAGTAATGGTGTAAATGATTTTTGCTTTTTGATTCATATTCTTTTCTTGGTTATATTCTTAATTTTGAAATAGTAGAAATAACTTATTTCAAGATTCAATTAAAAACAATTAATAATATTTAATTCTGCAAAGTTAATAAATTCAAGAAACAAATTGAAGAATTGGATTGCCATATCTACAAAATCTAAATAATCTTAATTTAAAAATATTAAAATTTGATATAGACTGTTGAAAATCAATATATTGATTTTATATTTCTGATAGCTATTTGCTAAATTTCTTAAAATTAATTAGTATTGCAAGAAAAAATAATGAGTTATTTCGTTCGAATTTGTTTGTTGATTTTCTCATGTGTGTCTCAAGTAAAGGGTCAATTTAATTTAGATTCACTTAACTTGTTTAGAAGTCATTACATTTTAGAAACAAAAGGAAGATTTCCTGATCAAAAACAAGATTTTTATGATTTTAATCCTAAATTCACTATTGCATCCAATTATAAAACACCTCGAAAACCAAAGATAATTTCTATTCCAACATCAGGAGTGAAAATCAAGGATTATTCTGAGTTTGCAATTATTAATTTTTTGGTGGACGGCAAAGAATATAAGATTACTGCTTATAGGCCATCTCCAATTATTCCATTGTATAAAAATTTAGTGTTTATACTTTTTAAAGACCTTTCAGCACCTGTAGATACTTATGGCGGCGGAAGGTATATGGATATGGACATTAAAGATTTCAAAGACGGTAAAGTAGTTATTGATTTCAATAAAGCGTATAATCCATATTGTGCTTTTTCAGATGGATGGAATTGCCCTATTCCTCCTTTAGGAAACCACTTAAAATTAAGGATAGAAGCAGGAGAAAAAAAACCGCTGACAGAACATTAATAACATGTACTATTTTGCACTTTGTTGTGGCAAATTTGGTTTTTGACTTTTCTTATAGGTATTTCTTTGTATATTAAAAACTTCATAAAACTTCTTAAATTCAAATTCTGTAACTCTTTTTGCTTTTATGAAAAAAAGGAATTTATTTTTGTAATAAACCTATTTTTTAAATATTGATTTTATGTATTATGATTCATCTTTTCAAAGCATAAACCATTAGAAATAACAATACTTATTTAAAAAAAAATGTATAAATTTTTTGAAATGCTTTAAATGGAAAAAAAAACTAAATTGCAGGAAAATATCGATTTTTAAAATGATTAAAATTTTAGAGAATGTTTCTTTAAAACCCTACAACACCTTTGGAATAACAGCTATAGCTAAATATTTTGCTGTGTTTAATTCATTACAAGATTTAATTGAGGTTCTAAATAATGCAGCTTTTGTTAATACCAAGAAATTGTTTTTGGGAGGTGGAAGTAATATATTATTATTAAATGATTTCGAAGGCCTGGTTTTGAAAAATGAAATTGAAGGTGTAGAAACAGTTAGCGAAACAGAAGAAAAAGTTGTACTTAAAGTAGGGGCTGGAGAAAATTGGCATTCATTTGTGCTCAAAACAATTGAAAGAGAATTATCTGGGATTGAGAATCTATCTCTGATTCCTGGTACAGTGGGTGCTGCACCTATGCAAAACATTGGAGCATATGGAGTAGAAATTAAAGATGTTTTTTTGCAATTAGAGGCTTTAAATTTAAAAACATTGAAAGTCGAAGTTTTTAACTTAGACAAATGCCAATTTGGATATAGAGAGAGTTATTTTAAACAAGAAGGGAAAGACAAATATGTAATTCTGAATGTTAGTTTTGAATTAAGTAAGAATCCTCAGTTTAAAATTTCTTATGGAGCCATTCAAGAAACAATTGCTACAATGGGGATAAAAAATTTAAGCGTTAAAGTCATTAGCGATGCAATAATAAAGATTCGGAAAAGTAAATTGCCAGATCCTGCCATAATAGGTAATTCAGGAAGTTTTTTTAAGAATCCTGAAATTTCAATAGTACAATATAAAGAATTGCTCAGTAAATTTCCCCTCATGCCCTCCTATCCAATTAATGAAAATTATGTAAAAGTGCCAGCAGGTTGGTTAATAGAACAAGCCGGGTGGAAAGGAAAAAAAGTGGGTAATGTAGGTGTGCATGATCAACAAGCTTTGGTATTGGTGAATTATGGAAATGGAAAAGGCAATGAAATAAAAGAATTGGCTGGTTCAATTCAAGAATCTATAAAGAACAAGTTCGATATAATAATTTCTCCAGAAGTAAATTTTATAGGCTAAAAATTTGGCAATATTTAAAAAAATATATAAAATTACAGAGTCTTTTTTGTAAAGTAAAATGTTTATGAGATTAGTAATTTATTTTTATTATTCACGCCAGTAGGTAATTTAAATCGGAATTAAATAGTACTAAAAATTTTAAATCCAAAAAAATGCAAACGTCACACATAGTTTCTGATTTAGTATTATCATTTACTGGTTTTTATGTTTTTTTTAAGCATCTTGTTAAGTTAGAACTTTCCAGTACCATCCTTTGGGAATCCTTTGTGCTTTCAATAGCTGCTTCTGCATTATTTGGAGCAATTAGATTTGCTGGCTTTAGTCAATCCGCGGCGGCTTCTTCTTTTTTTCAAAATTTAGCAAGTATAACGGGCGGCCTTGGGGTAGCAATGGCTTCTTTTGCTTTAGTCACTAATAAAAGTCTTTCAAAACTAACTTGTTATATAGTTCTTGCTATTGGTTTTTTGTTATTCGCACTTTCAGAGGGATTTGGCTTTCATCAGATAA